>JAKIVC010000039.1 GCA_021647245.1 Gammaproteobacteria bacterium | reverse complement strand
TGGGAAAGTCTCCTGAATCAGATCTACCTGGGTTCTGAAGCCTTCATGAACAAGGCGCAGGGAATGCTCGAAAGGGACAAGGACTTGAGTGAAATACCCGGGCCTCAGAAGCGACCCATCCCAAAATCATTAGCCGAGTATGATAAGCAGGCTACGGATAGAGATCATGCGATTACACTGGCCTATCAGAGCGGCGGCTATAGTATGAAAGAGATAGGCTCTTATTTCGGATTACACTATTCGAGAGTGAGCAGGATTATTGGGAAGAGGTGGGCAAAAGGCAAGACCTGACCCCTTGATTTGCTTGATTAGACCCCTTGATTAGACCTGACCCCTTGATTGATGGTGAGGTTGAGTGAAGTCCGGCAGGTGACGGAAGAAATCGAGGCGAAACTGGACGGTGAGGTGGCTGATGAGTAGAGTCAGGTTATTGGAGGTATGGGGTGTTGGGCGTTGTGATAGCGGTAATGTGCCCTAAGCAGGCACCATAACTTTCATCTGTTGCTGACTGAACTGATGTGTAATTTAAGTCAATAATATAGAAATTGATGCATGAAAAAGAAAAGCAATCTCAACCGTTCAACTGACTACACAAATTGGCTTGCTGAACTCAAAACCAGAGTTCGTCGATCTCAACTAAAAGCTGCCGTCGCAGTTAACCAGGAGCTGTTGAAGTTCTACTGGGACTTAGGTTCCGACATCGTTGAAAAGCAAAAAAACACCTCCTGGGGAGCCGGTTTCCTGAAGCAGTTAAGCCAGGATCTCATAACAGAATTTCCTGGCATAAAAGGTTTTTCGCTCAGTAATATCAAACACATCCGCCAATGGTTGGCTGGGTCACTTATGGAGGCTGTTCTTATCAGTCACGGCGGCAAGTAATAATAATTTATGGAGGTGGGGTGTCATGCTGGTATACGCAAATAATTTAAGTTTCGAAGGCACCGATTCTGAAGAGGCTGTGTTCCGCGGGATAGGCGTTTGGCTGAAGGAACAGCTAGGGTTTGGTCTTCATCCTGCGCAATTACGAGAAGAGGCTGAGCATCGCGGCAGAGGTGACAAATCGGGTAGTTGGCTGCGTATTTATGCCACTGATGAAGACGAGCCGCAAATGTATGCTTGGGTTTTGAAGGTAAGTGGCGGTGAAGTCAAAGGCCGACAGTGGGTAACTGAGTTAGGGCTGAAGATACTAAATAAAAAATACGAATTTTCTTGCGTGCTAAAAACAGAAGAACACAGCACGATGGTAAATAACCCTGTCACGCCGTCACAGCCGCGTGTCATTCGTTACATTGCTAGCAATATTGAATCAGCACCGGGCGCAACGTTGTCTGCTAATAGCTTTGGAACGTCTACTAAAATAGTAGGCCCAGCTCCTGATACTTATCGCGCCCTGTTGGTAGATATAGAGCGTCAAGATAGGCGTTACCCGATTGTGTTGATTAGTCCCGATAGGGATGGAAATTACCACGTAAACTCGAATCATCTCCAACAACTTTTACTTGGTTTGGCTCAAGTCGTTCAGGTCGATGGAGAATATAACAGTTATGAGATGGCTGAAGTCCTGGGGAACCAGTGGTCCGCATGGGATGGTGCAGTTAACCTGATTTCAACGCCAGCCCCAAGCGGTTTTGTACGAGGGAAAGTCTTCAGAACGGTCGAAATAGATAGCTGGGGTGACACCCAGCATGATCGTGTTTCAGCTCTGCTTGCATGGGTAACACATCATACGAATATTCCCCAGCTACGTCGTCGTATTCGCGTAGAAGGCGTTATGCAGCTTTCCCTGCGTAGGCGAATTCAGCTATCTCGCGCTCGAAGCTCTGATATGAGCGATGAGCTTAGCAGTGTATGGCAGTTGGCAGAAGAACAGACAGATCAAATCGATGATTTGGAGGGAAATATTCGTGAATTGGAGGAAACGAATGAACATTTTCAGCTTGCCAAGTTAGATGATGAAATCCAACATCAAGCGCTGAATGATGAGCTGCGGAAAAAAGACTTTGATATCTCAGCATTAAAAAAGCAGTTAAAAAATGCAGGCTATGGGCAAACTGCTACGCTAGATATAGCGTCAATTTTGGAGCTTCTTATACGCCCAGGTCAGCCCACGCCGTTGGAATGCATGGACCTGATTGAAAGCTTCTATCCCGACACATGTATTGTTTTGCCTTCGGCTAAAGACAGCGCTCGGAAGGTTTCAAACTTCATGTATGGCCAAAAATTGCTCGGCCTTCTTCGATCACTTGTAACTGAATACATCGAGAAATTAAAGCAAGGTGGCGACAACATCGCTAAAAGCGTCTTTGGGAAAAATGACTACGCCGCTAACGAATCTGAGACAGTTGAATCAAACCCGAACATGAGGAAAAAACGGAGGTTCGAATACAACGGTGAAATGGTTGAGATGTTCAGGCATCTTCGTATTGGTCGAGAAGAAGACACAACGAAAACAATCCGTGTTCATTTTTATTGGGATGCCAAAAATGGAAAAATCGTGATTGGATATTGTGGTGAACATTTACCTGTGTCAACACATTAAAAATGTGTAACGTGGGCTAATTTCTTGTAGGTTGGTACTGAGGAATGAAGCCCAACGTAATCCACTGTGGCTATTGCTCAGAACCAAGGTCTTGAACCTGTAACGCAGATCAAGCCTGGATGAAGCGTGAATAAATAGGGTCAGACTCGAATGGCACTTAGTTAAGGATATTTTCTTTATAAATCAATAATGTATGTATTTGTTTTGCGCTAAGGTTCTTACTTCTGCTGTTGTCACTGATCTTGAAAACGCTGTAACAAGGCAATCGGACACCCACTTTAAACGCTTTATGATGAATGTCCGGTCAGTTGAAACACTTAGGTAATATGCAATATATCCTCCTCAGTGAATGCCTCTCTCCAAATAGTGCCGCAGAATGAATTCTGTACTGGTGGCGTGGAAATTTTGGTCGCGCAAGGCTCGAGCCGGGGGGGCGAGGCACTCTACGATCTATGAGAGCATGGCGATCGAATTAAGCTTATCGGAACCACAGACCGAGAATGGTGCGGGTTTTCTAGCTTGTTGTCAGGTACAAAGGTTGAATTTTCCTGAATTTTCCCGTATTTTCTCATATTTCAGCGTCTTCCGAGAGAGCTCAATGAACACCGAAATAATGACCATCAAAGAGGTCGCAGAATATCTGAAGCTAACCGAAAAGACGGCGTATCGCCTCGCGGCAGAAGGAAAAATCCCCGGTTTCAAAGTGGGCGGCTCATGGCGGTTCACGCGCGGTGAGATTGATGCATGGATTGCAAAGCAATTGAAACAACAAGGGCACGACAAGCAGCATCAAGATCAACGAGGTAAGTGCTAATGGCTCAAGCTGATACATTGGTCGAACTTGTGAAGGCGGCTAGCAGTGGAGACCAGCAGTTATTTCGTCGGGCTGCTGAGTCATTGATTCAGGAGGAGCGGAGCAAAGGGCATCGTATTTTTGCGGATCGTTTGGTTAAATCCCTTCAATACACCTCTCCTTTTCAACAACGTGCAGTGGGGAGCAAAACGACGAGCAATGACGGAGCGGTAACCAACGACCTGATTTTCGAAATCAGCCCGCAGCGAACCTTGGATAGTTTGGTGTTAACGGAAAAAATACGAGCGCAGCTAGACGAGATGATTGAGGAGCAGCACCGTGCAGAGTTGCTGCATGCCCATAATTTAAGTCCTCGTCATCGCGTGTTACTTGCGGGCCCGCCTGGTAATGGTAAAACAACATTGGCTGAGGCTCTGGCCACAGAGCTTATGGTGCCAATGATTGTGGTGCGCTACGAAACCTTAATCGGGAGTTATTTGGGCGAGACATCAGCGCGATTGAAAAAACTAATCGACTACGCTAAAACCCAGCGCTGTGTGCTATTTTTTGATGAGTTTGAAACTCTGGGGAAAGAGCGTGGTGATATACATGAAACCGGCGAAATAAAACGGGTGGTCAGCTCTTTACTGTTACAAATGGATGAGCTGCCTGATTATGTGATCGTGGTCGCCGCAAGCAATCACCCGGAGTTACTGGATCGCGCCGTTTGGAGACGCTTTCAGTTACGCATAGAGCTGCCAACCCCAACCCGCGCACAATTGTCACATTTTATCGATTCGATTGGTATGCACAGCCAAGTTAGTTTTGGGCTTGCGGCTGAAACCATCGCCAAACGCCTACTGGGATCAAATTTTTCAGAAGTGGAAGAGTTCTGCCTGGCGGTTGTGCGCCGCGCTGTATTGGATCAAAAGACGAACAATGCCAAGGCCATTACTCAGCTCAAATTAGAGCAGTGGCGTGATCGCTTAAAGCCTGTTTCAACGGAAAATCAGGACAATTAACTCATTGGGAGTAGTGGCTCATGGCTGACCAATTACCCTTGCTGGTGTTTCCACAAAAACGGATTGTGCCTCCAGATCCCGGTCGTGGTTTTCCTCCTAGCAAGCCACATCTACCCAGCCGAGACAAACAAATCCTCCGTATTGGTGGCCAACTGACCGCCTTGCAGCAATCCTTTACGCAATACCATGCGAGCCTAGCCGGTGCAGTAGCGGGCATGGAGCCGGAAACAGTACTGGTAATGGAGATTGCGGGTAGTGTTAACGATTTTAAACAGGCTGTAGAGGCTGCGGGCTTAGAGTGGTTGGGGGAATGGGATCTTGAAGATCTTGAACCCGATGATGAATTTTATGAGCTAAACAGCAAAGGACAGCGTGCAGACAAGCCTATCCAAGGCAGGCTATTTCTGTCGATGGGTAATCAAACAGGTTTGCAGGAAATGTTGTCGCTATGGGCGCAGTGGTCTCAGGGCAGGTCACTGCCTCGCGGCAAAGGTAAGTGGGGTGATGTATTTTCTCAGTTGCGCATGATTCGGCGTTGGGGTATTGAGGAAACCTTGCGTGAGACCGGCATGATTGAGCGCTGGCAGGATTTTCTGGATCCAATCAATCCCGATCAGCCGGTTACCTTTCAAATTGAACTGTTCTATCGTCGCACAGCAGCAAAACGCCAGCAAAATGAGCGCGCTATCCGTCATCTTTTGGAGAATTCTGGTGGCCGTTTGCTGGGTGATTTTATCGATATGGGGGAAATTGCGTTTCATGCTGTCAAGGCGCAATTGCCTGCGCGTTATATTCAGCAATTACTGGCTGAGATCGACCGACCTGAGTCTGAAATTGACGTTCAGCTCTTTAACTTCTCCGGCATTATGTATTTTCGCCCAACCGGTCAGAGCCTGTCCGCTGCCGATGAAGATGAGGGTGAGCCGATTGAATTTATTGCGGATCAACCCGACTTGCCGCCTGTTGCTGCCTTGTTGGATGGCGCACCGCTCTTGATGCACGACGCATTGAAAGACAGGCTGCTTTTTGATGATCCCTTTGAATTAGAGGGGCTGTACCAGCCGGGAGAGCGTAAGCACGGTACCAGCATGGCTTCGCTGATTGTGCATGGTGATCTGAGTCATGGGCAAAACGAGCCGTTGCGCAGAAAAGTTTATTGCACCCCCATTATGCAACCCGATCCCTCTTCCCGTGATCGGGATGAGCACATGCCGGATGAGGTGTTTTTTGAAGACCGGATTCATCTCGCGGTGCGCAGAATGTTTGAAGGTGCGGGTGATGTACCCGCTCAGGCACCCTCTGTCAGGGTGATAAATCTTTCAATTTGTGACCCTGAACGACCATTTATTCACACCCCCAGTCCCTGGGCCAGACTACTGGATTGGTTAGCCTGGAAATATCGGGTGTTGTTTTGCGTCAGTGCCGGGAATTTCCTTGATCCGGTCACTATGGGAATAAACCATGCAGCGTTTTCCGCTTTGCCTGATGCTGAAAAGGTGCAGCAGACGATTAAAGCGATGGCGGCAACACTTTCCTCGCGTCGGCTATTATCTCCCGCTGAATCCCTTAACGCCATTACAGTGGGTGCATTGCACAACGATGAGTCGGGCAATTTTCAGCCACGCCACCGCCTTGATTTAATGCCAGAAGAAAATGGGTTCAGTCCGGCAATGCGCGTTGGTCATGGTTTTCGGCGTTCAATCAAGCCAGAGGTATTGTTTCCGGGTGGCCGCCAACTTTACCAAACACCGATCGCCAATCATTCAACCCAATATAAATTTGAGCGTTCAAAAGTGGCCCCAGGTCAACAGGTTGCCTGGGACAGTGCGCAGCAAGGTGATCTGTCTAACGCCTTGTTCACGAGAGGCACGAGTAATGCCACGGCTTTGGCAACCCGAAGTGCTGCCCGTATTTATGACATGCTGACTGAACTGCGCGATCAAGGTGGAGAAAATTTACCAGAATCATTGATGTCTGTGTTGATGAAGGCGCTGCTCATTCACGGTGCAAGGCAGCCCGAAAATATTAAACAACAACTGGGGACAGCGTTAAAGAATGAGGGTAATTCACGTACATTCAAACGAGTCATCTCGCGTTATATCGGTTATGGCGCGGCTGATATTGAGCGCGTTCTGGCTTGCACCGAGCAGCGTGCCACAGTACTTGGATGTGGCGAAATTCGGGAAAACGAAGTACATGAGTATGCTTTTCCGTTGCCTACTGGTTTGTCTACGCAAAAGCTATGGCGGCGACTTGTGGTGACTCTTGCATGGTTCTCGCCCATCAATCCTGATCATCGCAACCTGCGTGAAGCGAAGTTATCGCTGGAGCCGGGTGGAAGCAATTGGGGCACGGGATCGTTAAAGCTAAAACGCCAGGATGGCGATCATAACCAGGTGCTGCGTGGAACAATTCAGCACGAAGTGCTTGAAGGCTCAAAGACCATTGCCGCCTATCAAGATGGTGAAATGTTGCTAATCCGAGTGGTTTGCAAAAAAGATGCGACTGCTTCGCTTGATGAACCTATTCCATATGGATTGGCAGTAACGCTTGAGGTGAAAGAGGATATTAACATTCCTATATACCAGCAGATTCATGAAAGGATCAAACCACAAGTTATTGTTGGTCAGTAGGTAAAGTTTTCGTAAAAAAATTCAGCCTAACCCACATTGAGTGCCCGCTTCCGGCTGACACCAGACACCCCAAATAGGACTTTCTCGTTCCCATGCTTCAACGAGACAACCAGAGAAAGGATGACAAAAGAAGCGCCATGAACAGCGAAATTATAATTTACGAATCCGGTAACCACACCATCGAGGTCAGGCTGGATGGCGCACAGGAGACCTTGTGGCTTAGCTTGCAGCAGATAGCTGATTTATTTGATCGTGATAAGTCGGTGATTTCCCGCCATCTGAGAAATATTTTTAAGGATGAAGAGCTTGGGCGTGATTCAGTTGTTGCAAAAAATGCAACAACTGCCGCTGACGGAAAAACCTATCAGGTAGATTACTACAACCTCGATGCCATCATCTCGGTCGGTTACCGGGTCAATTCCAAAAAAGGAACTCAATTCCGCATTTGGGCCACTCAACGGTTAAAAGAGTATCTGCTTCAAGGTTACACCTTGAATCAGCAACGCTTCGACAAAAACGCAGAGGAGTTGCAGCAGGCCATTGCCTTGATCCAAAAGGCAGCCATGTCTCCGGTGATGACGGCCGAGGCGGGCAGCGGTTTGGTGAATATTGTCAGTCGCTATACCCAGACCTTTCTCTGGCTGCAACGCTACGATGAAGGACTATTGGCCGATATCAAGGGCCAGGATGGCGGCGTTCTGCCTTCGGCTCAAGCGGCCATGGCGGAGTTGCTCCAGCTTAAGCGTGATCTAATGGCGCGAGGCGAGGCTACTGAGTTGTTTGCCCGTCTGCGTGATGATGGGTTGGCGTCGATACTGGGTAATCTCAATCAAACCGCTTTTGGTGAACCGGCTTATCCCAGTGTGGAGAGCAAGGCAACCCATCTGCTCTATTTTATGGTGAAGAATCATCCCTTCAGTGATGGCAATAAACGCAGCGGCGCGTTTTTGTTTGTCGATTTTCTGCATCGCAATGGCCGCCTGCTGGATGCGACCGGTAATGCGATTATCAACGATACCGGTCTGGCGGCGTTGACCCTGTTGATCGCCGAGTCCGACCCAAAGCAGAAAGAGACTTTGATACGATTGGTCATGCACATGCTCGCCGGAAAGGAATGAATTGATATGTCGCCCAGTCTCCTCAAGCCCGCCAATACCGTTATCGTGCTCGACTTTGAGACCACGGGTCTATCTCCTGACTTCGGTGATCGCGCCATTGAGATTGGCGCGGTGAAGATTGAGCAGGGTGTGGTGGTGGAGCAGTTTCAGGGCTTGATGAATCCGGGCCGACGCATCAGTGCTTTTATTGAGGATTACACCGGTATCACTAATGCCATGTTAAAGACAGCACCGCCCTGCGGCGAAGTGATGATGGCGTTTGCTGACTTTGCCGGGTGTGCGGATTTAGTGGCGCATAATGCTTCCTTTGATAGGCGTTTTCTTTATGCTGAGTTGGAAAGAATTAAGCGCAAGTGCGGTGGGGAGTTTGCCTGTTCGATGTTGGTGGCGAGACGAATTTATCAGCAGGCGGAGAATCACAAGCTTGGCACCCTGGTGGAGTATGCCAATATCCCCAATGATGGCACGTTTCACCGCGCTTTAGCCGATGCACAGATGACAGCGCAGCTATGGCTTAAAATGGTTAATCACCTTAGGGATGAGCACCGGATTGAGCCTGTACCGTTTTCACTCATGCAAAAGCTCTCCGTTACGCCGAAAAATGCGGTGAAACGATTTTTGCAGCGTTATATATCCAAACAATCTGTCAATTGTTGAACGATGGCTTGATTGCTAGGCTTTATTTGGTCTCTTTTTCAAGCGCTTTCAGTGTTGTCTCCGCCAGCGACCAAGGCAATCTACGCTCGTACTCTTTCATGCGTTGGTAGGCCTCTCGCCTGTTTGATGTTGAGAGAATTTTGACAGAATCATCTGTTCGACAATCCACTGGGTACAGTTTTCCTGCTTTGCCAGGGCGAGTGCAAAACAGTCATTGCGACTGGGCCGGGTATATTGTTGGGTGAGTGTTATGCCGTATCGCATGGATTTCCCGCTGAGTTCTTGTAAAACTAACCTATAATCAACGAGGTAGGCGTGTTGTTCATCCGGCTCTTCCTCAAGCAGAATGGCTTACGCTAGCCTCGCCAGCGTGCTCTCGATCGGTGTACTGCTGGCCAGCCTGGTCTGGTTTCTCGATGCGCAACTTAACATTTCCACCACGGCCTACTGTTTTTTCTATGATACATGGAACACCCAAGCCAACGAGCTCAACAATGGCTGGCTTCCCGCCATTGCGGGGGCGGCCTATGGTGCAATGATTGGCGCAATTACTATGTCGATCGCGGCGAGCTACATGATTATTCGCACGACAATTCACCAACCCGAAAAAAACCATGACCGTATCCGAGCCATCACTCTGTGCTGGCGGGTGTATGCCATCGCGGCCCAAGTGGTTAAGACCGGGCGAGAACTATTTGTAAAGCTAAAGGAAAAACATCGAACACTGTTGGAACACGTGCTGGTCGCCCTGAAGGCGTTTGAGCCGTCACCGATTTAAAGAAACTTGCGACACAAATGATGGTTTAGACAGGATAGCGCTGTCCAAAATGGCCAGCAATAAGCGTTGAAAGAGGGAGTTAACGGTTCTTAGGGATCGGGTAAAATGCTACCTGGAGATTTTGGCAGAGTCAGGCGCTTGTATTATGCGCGCTTGAATAGGGGGAGTAGAGGGGCAATTGCTAAACCTGCAATAGCTCCAAACAGGTGCGCATTCAATATTACTTTTCCGCCGATAAGTTGTTCTAGCTCAGGTGAAGCTCCTTGCCACTGTTCCCAGCCAATTTTGAGCAGTATAAGCAGTAAGAGCAGCCACCCTATAGCCCGTTTATGAATAATCAGTTTACAGGCGACTAATACCAGAAAGCTGTGTAATACGCCTGAAAGGCCGACGTACCAGTCGATGTTAGAAAACATGAGTAGTGCACTACTGATAAGTAGTGAAGAGATAGCGAATGTAACAAACCACTCTAGCGTTGTTATCAGGTTTTCTGCCAACCATACCGTCACCCACAACCCAGTCAAGTTCATCAACAAGTGTGGCCAGTCGAGGTGAAGCAGGTGTCCACTGATTGCTCGCCAAACCTCGCCTGACAGAAAACTTTGTCGATGGAGAATAAGCAGATTTTCGACGTTATGAGGTAATATGGCCATTATCAGTACAATGCCACTGAGTAAGAGGGGAAAAAGGTGGTTTTGTAGTGTTTTTGTCATGGGCAGTGGCCGATGTTGCTGGCTTAGTAAGAATGCGTTTTGTGGGCAGAATTCTCAAAAAACCATCGATTTTCTTTTAAACGCGATAATCATCAGCTAAAGCGGGTAGGTTGAGATTGTACTCACGTTCCGCCTCGGCTTATTGGCCATGGCCCAGTTAATGGGCTCTCTAAATCTCATCGAACGCATTGATTATCACGTTCTGTCCTCCAAAAGGAGTTGGGGTATAAGCCTTCTAAGCTCACCAAAGTGTATCATTTTGATGCAGCATGAGGGCAGCTTTCATCTGGACGATACTCACCACTCCTCAGGAGTATAAAGTGCTTTGCTGCGCATCGTATTTTATTTCGAGGCACTCTCCCAAGCAACTACCCTTGGTGATGGGTATGGGTATACTTCTTGGGTGCCGTATTGCGCGGATAGTTGTTAACTCGACAACTATTATATTTAGCCTCGTACTTTGTTGTTCCTCTCAGGCTAAGTTGCTATAGATGTTGCAGGAGTAGCCTATCTGCCTACGATTGACCGGCAGGCTGTAGGTCTGTTTGCCTTATATCGCTTTTATATTGGGGTCTTGTGGGGTTATTCGCAGCTTTAATTTTTTGTGAACCCATAATATAATACCGAAAATTTTTGGGGGGAGGTCTTTGCGCAAATTAAGTGCGCTTTGTCCTAGAAGGCTGTCGGACTTAGGGTGGATCTACTGTGGAAAAGCTATTCCGACCCCTTTCTCCGATCCTTTTCGTTGAATATGCCCAATATTCGCCTTAAACGATCAAAGAATGGACTCAAAATGGCTTTCCTTTGCCACGATCACCTCAGTCCGACAGCCTCCTAGCCCAGGTGATTCATAAATTGTGTACAATCCACTTAATTGATCCCACAGGAAATATTTTCTCCACCGCCTGTAATCATCGATATGAGCTTTTTGCAAATTTATGAAATATCCGGGCTGAGTGGTAAAGGTATGGTTGTGTGGGCGTTTTTCGAAATAATATTGGGAGAGAGTAATGGTTAGCCTAGAGACCCCTGTTTGTGAGTTTGGTAAGTTGGCAGTCGATTTTTCACTGCCGGGTGTGGACGGTAAAAGCTGGAGCCTGGCGGAGTGTGCGGGGCCAAAGGGTCTGTTGGTGATGTTTATTTGTAACCACTGCCCCTATGTGAAATCGATTCGTGAACGTATTGTGCGTGATACCAATGAGCTGAAGGCGATGGGGTTGAACTCGGTCGCCATTATGTCGAACGACCCTGCTCTGAATGAGGAGGACTCTTTTGAAAATATGAAAAAGATCTCTGATGAATTCGGTTTCAGCTTTCCCTATCTGTTTGATGAGACGCAGGCGGTTGCTAGGGTATATGGCGCTGTTTGTACTCCGGATTTTTTCGGTTATAACGGCAAGCTGGAGCTGCAATACCGGGGTAGGCTGGATGCCAGTCGCAAGGAGACGGCAGAGGGTGATGTACGCCGAGACCTATTTTTGGGAATGAAAGAAGTGGCAGAAACAGGCCGTGGCCCCGCAGAGCAAGTACCTAGCATGGGTTGCTCAATTAAGTGGAAAAGTGAGTAAAAAGCGCCCAATTTAGATAAGCATTCATGTTTTATGGTAATGTTAACTGACTGATTTATTTGCCTTTCATGGTTTTTCAGGGGCTTTGGGTCTTGCTCAAAGCCCGCTTTTGTTGGAGAATCATCTCTCGAAATTTGCTTGGGGCAGCCATTGCGGCAGAACAGTACGCCCAGGTTAATCATTCATGTCGAGTGTCGATGGACGGTGGTTCTCCACTTAGTCAGTCATTATTTATGGGTTGAATGTGGTCATCGAGTACCGGTGACCACAGTCTGGCCAGATGTAGATATTTTTCACTAAAACTTTTTAGGGAGGCTTTAATGCCATCACGTAGAGAATTAGCCAATGCAATCCGTGCGTTAAGTATGGACGCTGTTCAGAAAGCAAATTCGGGTCACCCGGGTGCACCGATGGGTATGGCCGATATCGCTGAAGTATTGTGGAATAGCCACATGAAATTCAACCCGACGAATGCAAAGTGGGCAGATCGGGATCGTTTCGTGCTTTCAAACGGCCACGGCTCCATGCTGATCTACTCTCTACTACACTTGGCAGGCTTTGAGCTCAGCATGGAAGATATTAAAAGCTTCCGTCAGCTGCATGCGAAAACAGCGGGGCATCCTGAGTATGGCTATGCAGATGGCATTGAAACCACCACAGGCCCGTTAGGTCAAGGCATCACCAATGCCGTGGGTATGGCCATCGCAGAGCGCACCTTGGCAGCACAATTTAACAAGCCAGGTCATGAGATTGTCGATCACCACACCTATGCCTTTATGGGCGATGGCTGTTTGATGGAGGGTCTCTCCCACGAGTCATGTGCCATGGCCGGTACTTTAGGGCTTGGTAAGTTGATCGCATTTTGGGATGACAACGACATCTCTATTGATGGTCACATTGGTGACTGGATGGAGAAGGGCGTTCCTGGTCGTTTTAAGTCGTATGACTGGCACGTTATTCCAGATGTTGACGGACATGATCCAGAAGCAATTAATGCCGCGATTGCTGAGGCAAAATCAGTTACAGATAAGCCCACCTTGATCTGTACCCGCACGGTTATTGGTTTTGGCTCACCTAATATGAGCGGCACTCACGACTGTCACGGTGCGGCACTGGGCCACGATGAAATTGCCCTGGTTCGTAAAGAGCTGGGCTGGACGGCTGAGCCTTTTGAAATTCCATCAGAAATCTACGCAGGCTGGGATCACAAAGAGCAGGGTGCAACGGATGAGGCCGCATGGGATAAGAAGTTTGCCGCGTATAAAGCCGCATTCCCTGCTGAAGCCGCAGAATTTATTCGCCGTATGTCAGGAGAGCTTCCTGCCAATTTTGCGGTTGAGATGGATCAGTTTATTGCTAAGACACAAGATGAAATGCCGAGCATCGCTTCACGCAAGGCATCACAAAATGCAATTGAAGCGATGGGCCCACTGTTACCCGAAATGTTTGGTGGCTCTGCCGATTTAACCGGTTCAAATTTGACCAACTGGTCGGGTACCGTGAAGGTGACACCTGAAAATGCAGATGGTAACTACATCTCTTGGGGTGTTCGTGAATTTGGCATGGCGCACATGATGAACGGCATGGTTCTCCATGGCGGCTTCAAGGTTTATGGTGCAACCTTCTTCATGTTTATGGAGTTTATGCGTAATGCACTGCGCATGTCAGCGTTGATGAAGATTGGTACTATCTACGTCTACACCCATGACTCGATTGGCCTGGGTGAAGATGGTCCGACTCATCAGCCGGTTGAGCAGCTGGCGACTATGCGTGTCATCCCCGGCTTCCAAACATGGCGTGGTTGTGATGCGGTCGAATCTGCCGTCTCTTGGAAAGTGGCGATGATGCGTGGTGATGCACCTACCGCATTGGTCTTTTCTCGCCAAACGCTGACACCCATGCCTCGTACTGCCGAGCAGGTGGCGAATATTGAAAAGGGTGGCTATGTGCTGAAAGATTGCGCGGGCACGCCGGATATTATCTTCATCTCTACGGGTTCAGAAGTTGGCTTGGCTGTTGAGGCTGCAGAGGCCATGGATGCCAATGTTCGTGTTGTTTCGATGCCTTCAACCTGTGCCTATGACGCACAAGATCAAGCCTATAAAGACTCGGTATTGATCCCAGGCGTTAAACGCGTTGCGATTGAAGCGGGTGTTGACCAATCTTGGTACAAATATGTTGGCCTCGACGGTGGTGTTGTTTGCATGACAACCTTTGGTGAGTCGGCCCCTGCGGGTGAGCTGTTCAAACAATTTGGTTTCACCGTAGAAAATGTTGTTGCAACTGCAAACAAGGTTTTAGGTAAATAATTTATTGTAATAATCAGGCCTGGCTCACGCCAGGCACGGTAAATTTCAGGAGTTAGGCAATGACTATTAAAATTGGTATTAATGGTTTTGGGCGTATCGGGCGTATGGCTTTCCGTGCGGTTGCTCAAGAGTTCTCTGATATGGAAATTGTAGGTATTAATGACCTGCTGGATGCTGAATATTTGGCATATATGCTGAAATTTGATTCAGTACACGGTCGGTTTGATGGTGACGTTTCGGTTGAAGGTGGTGATTTAATCGTCAATGGTAAGCGGATTCGCCTGACGGCTGAGCGCAACCCTGCTGATCTGAAATGGAATGAAATTGGTGCTGATATTATTCTGGAGTGTACCGGCTTCTTCCTGACCGAGGAGAGCTGTCAGGCGCACATTGATGCAGGTGCCAAGAAGGTTGTTCAATCAGCGCCTTCTAAAGACGCTACCCCTATGTTTGTCTACGGTGTAAACCACGAGAAATATGCCGGCGAGGCGATCAGCTCAGCGGCTTCATGTACCACTAACTGTCTGGCGCCACTGGCAAAAGTTATTAATGATAACTTTGGCATCAAGCGCGGCCTGATGACCACTGTGCACGCGGCAACCGCGACTCAAAAGACCGTTGATGGTCCTTCAATGAAAGATTGGCGCGGTGGTCGTGGTATTCTGGAAAACATTATTCCTTCATCGACCGGTGCGGCTAAAGCAGTGGGCGTTGTTCTGCCAGAGCTGAATGGCAAGCTGACAGGCATGGCTTTCCGTGTGCCGACTTCTGATGTTTCAGTTGTTGATCTGACAGTAGAGCTGGACAAGAGCGCCTCCTACGATGAGATTTGTGCCGTCGTTAAAGCCGCTTCCGAAGCGCCGGGCATTGGTGAGACACTGGCATACACCGATGAAAAGGTAGTCTCTACTGACTTCCGTGGCGTAGGCTTCTCATCCATCTTTGATTCAGGCGCGGGTATTGCGCTGGATGGTACGTTTGTTAAGCTGGTTGCCTGGTATGACAACGAGTATGGCTACACCTGTAACATGATGCGCTTTGTGCGTCACGTTGCGGCTAACTAAGGTTCCTTAGTTGTTAGGCGGGGCATGGGCTAGTTCCATGCTCTGCTGCCATATCAATCAAGAGAAATTTGTTGAGGTGATAAACATCAGCAAATTTCTTTTAAATAAAATAATCGCAGAGGGATGCCCATGTCCGTAATTAAAATGACTGATCTTGACTTATCTGGTAAGCGCGTATTGATTCGCCAAGATCTGAATGTGCCTGTTAAAGATGGCAAGGTAACATCCGATGCACGTATTCGCGCCTCTCTACCTACCGTTCAGAAAGCCCTAGAAGCAGGTGCAGCGGTTATGTTGATGTCTCACCTGGGCCGACCAACAGAGGGTGAGTACAGTGAAGAGTTCTCACTGGTACCCGTCGCAGCGCACATGGCAGGTTTACTTGGTAAAGAGGTTAAGGTGGTCAAAGATTACCTCTCAGGTGCTGAGGTGGCTGCCGGAGAAGTCGCAATTTTGGAAAATGTTCGCTTCAACAGTGGCGAGAAAAAGAATGAAGACGCACTGGCCAAGCAGTATGCAGCACTCTGTGATGTGTTTGTAATGGATGCTTTTGGTACTGCACACCGCGCTCAAGCCTCTACTCACGGTGTTGCCAAATTCGCACCGGTTGCCTGTGCGGGGCCGCTGCTGGCAGGTGAGCTGGAGGCGCTGGGCAAGGCACTGGATAAACCGGCACGTCCTATGGTTGCCATCGTTGGCGGCTCTAAGGTTTCGACTAAATTAACCGTTCTTGAGTCCCTCTCAAAGGTGGTTGACCAGCTGATTGTTGGCGGTGGTATCGCGAATACTTTTATTGCGGCAGCAGGCCACAATGTTGGAAAATCTCTGTATGAAGCTGACCTGATTGGCACCTGTGAAAAATTGACAGCAGATGCTAAGTCACGCGGTGGCGATATTCCTGTTCCTAGCGACGTGGTTTGTGCCAAGAAGTTTGCTGAAGATGCAGAGGCAACACTGAAACCGGCTACTGAGGTTCTCGATGATGATATGATTTTTGATATTGGCCCAGAGAGCGCGGCGGCTTTAGCTGAGGTGATCAAGTCAGCGGGCACCATCGTCTGGAATGGTCCGGTAGGCGTGTTTGAATTTGATCAGTTCGGCGAGGGTACTAAAGCGATTGCCATGGCGATTGCAGAATCACCCGCATTTTCAATTGCTGGAGGTGGCGATACACTGGCGGCTGTTGATAAGTATGGTATCGCCGATAAAGTATCCTATATCTCTACCGGTGGTGGCGCGTTTTTGGAGTTTCTTGAAGGCAAAAAACTGCCTGCAGTGGCTATTCTGGAAGAGCGTGCAAACGGCTAATAAAAATATCCCCTCTTGCCTGTTTGAATGGGGCAAGGGGCTTGAATGTTATAATTGATAGACTCTTGGAGCTCTACCCTTGTTAAGAAGAACAAAGATCGTTGCGACACTTGGCCCGGCCACTGATGACCCAAAGATGATTGATAAAATCATTGAAGCAGGTGTCGATGTGGTGCGCCTTAACTTTTCACATGGTACCGCCGCCGAACATCAGGAGCGTGCAGAGCGTGTGCGAAATCGAGCGCGTGCCCATGGCCGCCAAGTGGGCGTGCTTGCAGATTTGCAAGGCCCCAAAATTCGTATTGAGCGCTTCCGTGATGGAAAAATATTTCTGAATGAAGGGGATACTTTCATTTTAGACGGTGCCTTAGGTAGTGACGATGGTGATCAGGAGCGCGTCGGTATTGCCTACAAGGACTTGGTTAATGATGTTAAGCGCGGTGATACTCTACTGCTTGATGATGGTCGCTTAGTTTTCTGGGTTGATGAAGTAGAAGGGAGTGCCGTTAAGTGCCAGGTGAAGATGGGGGGCTACCTCTCTGACCGTAAAGGTATCAACTTGCAGGGTGGTGGTCTCTCAGCATCTGCCTTGACTGAAAAAGATATGGAAGATATTAAGACCGCCGCACTGATCAAAGCTGATTACCTGGCAGTCTCATTTCCTCGTTGTGCCGAAGATATGATTAACGCGCGTAAATTATTTTACGAAGCAGGCGGACACGGCGCACTGGTTGCTAAAATCGAGCGTGCTGAGGCGATTCTTCCTGGTGTAATTGAAGGTATTATTGAAGCCTCTGATGTGATCATGGTTGCGCGGGGTGATTTGGGTGTTGAAATCGGTGATGCGGCACTGCCACCGGTACAGAAAGCGTTAATCAAAAAATCACGAGCCATGAACAAGGTTGTGATTACCGCAACCCAGATGATGGAGTCAATGATTGAAAATCACATTCCAACACGTGCCGAAGTCTTTGATGTTGCCAATGCGGTTTTTGATGGAACGGATGCGGTCATGCTCTCTGCCGAGACGGCTGCTGGGAAGTTTCCACATCTGGCGATTGCGGCGATGGATCGCATCTGTCGCGAGGCGGAGAAGCAGACCGCAGTTAAAGAGTCTGACCACCGTATCAATACCAAGTTTGAGCGTATTGATGAGGCGATTGCGCTTTCAACAATGTATGCGGCCAACCACTTGGGTGTTAAAGCGATTGCGGCGCTGACTGAGTCGGGTTCTACGCCACTCTGGATGTCGCGTATTAGCTCGGGGATACCCATCTACGCCATGACATCCAAAGTGGAGACACGTCGTAAAGTGACCCTCTACCGTGGTGTCTATCCGGTCAGTTTTGAGACTGACAAACGAGACCATGCGGCTGTTAACTTGGATGCTGTCGAGGAGTTGCGCCGCCGTGGAGCGGTTCGCAACGGTGATCTTGTGATATTAACAAAGGGCGACATGATGGGTGTTTTGGGTGGAACCAATGCCATGAAAATTGTCAAAGTTGGCGAGATGGTTGACCCCGAATAAATAGACTGAGGTGTGAGTGCTTACTTGCGCCCATGAGCAATAAATAATTAATTAATTGAGGAGATAATAATGGCTCTTGTTACAATGCGCCAGCTGCTGGATCATGCGGCTGAGAATGATTATGGCCTGCCCGCGTTCAACGTAAACAATATGGAGCAGGTGCAAGCCATCATGCAGGCTGCGGATGCGGTTAATGCGCCAGTCATTATGCAGGGCTCGGCAGGTGCACGCTCCTATGCGGGCGAACCCTTCCTACGTCACCTGATTACGGCAGCCGTCGAAATGTATCCACATATTCCCGTTTGTATGCACCAGGATCACGGTGCATCACCTGATATCTGCTTCCGCTCTATCCAGTCAGGCTTTACCTCGGTTATGATGGATGGCTCGCTGGAAGCTGACGGCAAGACCCCCTCGTCTTTTGAGTACAATGTTGCAGTAACCAAAAAAGTGGCTGAGCTGGCTCATGCGTGCGGCGTCTCTGTTGAAGGTGAGCTGGGTTGTCTCGGTTCACTGGAGACCGGTGAGATGGGCGAAGAAGATGGACATGGTGCAGAAGGGAAGTTGGATTTGGACATGCTGCTGACTGACCCTCAAGAAGCGAAAGATTTTGTTGAGCAGACCGGTTGTGATGCTCTGGCAATCGCCATTGGCACCTCACACGGAGCCTATAAATTCTCAAGCAAGCCAACCGGTGAAGTTTTACGCATTGACCGTATTGCAGAAATTCATGCGGTTATTCCTAACACGCACCTGGTTATGCACGGCTCCTCATCTGTGCCTCAGGAGTGGCTGGAAATCATCAATCAGTACGGTGGCGAAATGTCGCAAACTTACGGTGTACCGGTTGAAGAGATTATTGAAGGGATCAAAACGGGTGTACGCAAAGTTAATATCGACACTGATTTGCGTATGGCCTCTACGGGTGCGATCCGCCGTCACCTGGAAGAGAATAAATCTAACTTTGATCCACGCAAAGCATTCAAAGCGTCGACGGCAGCCATGTCTCAAATCTGTAAAGATCGTTATGAAGCGTTTGGTGCTGCGGGTCATGCTGCAAAGATCACCGCCAAGTCTCTTGAGACTATGATTGATTTCTATACCAAGTAGAAACTGATTAATCGGTGATGTAAAAAGGGACGCAAATGCGTCCCTTTTTTATGCGCGCAGTGTTACTTTTCGATGGCTTTACAGCTCTCTTAGTTTATGGCGAATACCCATCAAAACATGACCGTAGGTGTTGTCGCCCCGCAGGTCTCGCCCACAGCCCCAGTAGTAGTCATACTGGCTATTCTCAATCAGTTTAATCTCTTTGGTTGATAGCAGCTTATCAGCAGCACCTGAGTGAGTTCTAAACATGGTGTAGAGAGCCCGAGTCATTATTATTTTTCTTATTTTCTTCCAATCCTTGCGCACCTGTTTTCTATTTTTTTTGGCTATTTTAGAGGCGACTTGAGGAGTTTCAGCGTGCAGTATTTGCTCATGCAGTGTGGGGTCTTCAAATTTCCTTGCCTGATAATAGTGCTCAACACTTGGCCAGCGCTCTCCATCTAATTCAAAAGGATTGCCGCTGTAACTGGCCAGTGGACTGTCGGCATCGCTACGGGATAGGTAGATGACCTCATCAGTATTGGCATTAAACATGTTGCGACTCCTGAGATAATCGATGTGAAAGTAGAGCGTAGCGAGCAATATTGGCTGGCTAAGTGGATGTTGCTGTACTGAACCCAATATGCCCGCCTATGAGTGTGATCTCATCTGCTCAATGAGTGCGGTGGTCTCGGGACGTATGCCGCGCCACAGCATGAATGATTCAGCGGCTTGTTCTACCAGCATGCCTAATCCGTCCATCCTTTTATGGCAGTGATGCTGCTCAGCCCACTGAAGAAAGGGGGTGGGGTCGGCACCGTACATCATGTCGTAACAAGCGCTCTCTGTGGCGAGCAGATCATTCGGTAGTGGTGGCAGCTCACCATGAAGGCTGGCCGAGGTGGCGTTGATAACCAGCTCAAACTGTTTGCCTGATAACTCCTGATAGGAGGCGGCCTCTACCGCGCCATATTGATTGAAGAGCTCTGCGAGTGTGATTGCGCGCGCCACGGTACGATTTGCAATCACCAGCTTCGCAGGGTTTGCCTCCAACAGTGGAAGGATAACTCCCCGCGCAGCACCGCCAGCACCCAGCACCAGGATACGTTTACCTTTCAGCTCAATTTTATGGTTTTGTTGTATATCCCGCAACAGACCAACACCATCGGTGTTATCACCCAAGATGAGGTTGTTTTCACTAAAAATCAGCGTGTTCACCGCGCCAGCCAGTTGTGCGCGCTCGCTCTTCTCATCGGCCAGCCGCCACGCATCTTGTTTAAAGGGCACTGTCACATTAACGCCCTTGCCACCATTCGCCTGAAAATTTCCAACCGCTTGCGGAAACCCGCCTAGATCGACCAGTAGGGCGCTGTACTGCATGCGCTGTCGTGTCTGCTTGGCAAATGCGGCATGAATTTGTGGAGATTTGCTGTGGGCAATCGGGTTGCCCATCACGCCATACTCATCCGGGGCTTTATCAAAATCAAAGGGATCGTTCATGATTTATGTTGTGGTTCATTGAGCCACTGTGCAACCCGCTTTGCAAAGTAGCTGAGAATACCATCGGCCCCTGCACGCTTAAAGCAGAGCAGTGACTCCATAATGACGGCACGTTCATTTAGCCAGCCATTTTGGCTGGCAGCCATAATCATTGCGTATTCACCACTCACCTGATAGGCGTAGGTCGGAACGCCAAACTGATCTTTTACCCGGCGAACAATATCGAGATAAGGCATGCCGGGTTTAACCATCACCATGTCGGCCCCCTCTTCAATATCCATAGCCACCTCCCAAAGCGCTTCATCGCTGTTGGCGGGATCCATCTGGTAGGTATCTTTATTACCACTGCCCAGGTTGGCGGATGAGCCTACCGCATCACGGAAGGGGCCATAGAAACTGGAGGCGTATTTAGCGGAGTAGCCCATTATACGGGTATGGATATAGTCGTGAGACTCTAAGACCTCACGTATGGCACCGATACGCCCATCCATCATGTCGGAGGGAGCGACCACATCAGCGCCCGCCTTTGCGTGAGAGAGGGCTTGTTTGACCAGTACCTCAACGGTCTCATCGTTGAGGACATAGCCACTCTCATCAATTAAACCGTCCTGACCATGTGTGGTAAAAGGGTCCAGCGCCACATCGGTCATCACCCCCAGCTCTGGGAAGCTCTTTTTGAGCGCACGGACTGCGCGTTGTGCCAAGCCATCTGAGTTGAACGCTTCACGAGCATCTTCAGTTTTGATGTGGGTAGGGGTGACAGGGAACAGTGCAACCATCGGGATGCCCAGGGCTACCAGCTCTTCGGCCTCTTTTAGCAACAGATCGATACTGACCCGCTCGACTCCCGGCATTGAAGGGATCGCCTCACGCTGATTTTCACCCTCAAGAATAAACATCGGATAGATGAGATCATCTGTGGTGAGGTGGGATTCACGCATCAGTCGACGTGAAAAACTATCACGGCGCATGCGACGCATACGCACCCCTGGAAATTGCCCTAATCCGGTCTGTTTACGCACAATGGCCACCTTTTTGTAGTTGAAGATCTATGCACAAGCTATTGATTTCACAGAAAAATAAAAAACAGTCACTGAGCCTGTGAGTGTGGCTTACTATTTTTGTATTTCACTGCAAAGCCAATAATCTACACATTATACCGCTTTTCTATCTGGGGATTAGGCAACAAAATCACACGCAGCTCTGATTTTATTTGTTTAGTAGATCGATTGCACTACAAACACGCTTGAAAATATCTTCAATATCACCAGTGCCCTTGATCTTGCGTAAAATAGACTGCTCGCTGTAATAATCGATCAGTGGGCAGGTCTGCTCTTCGTAAACTTTCAGGCGACTGCTGATGGTCTGCTCATTATCATCGGAACGGTGTTGTAGTGTGCCATCACACTTATCACACGCACCCTCTTTGCTGGGAGGAGAGGAGTAGATGTTATAGACCTGGCCACACGAGTCACAGGTTCGACGTCCGGTAATGCGCTTGAGAAGAATGTCAAAATCAACATCAATTAATATCGCGCCATCCAGCGGCTTCTGTAGTTTGCTCAGTAGCTTGTCCAGTGCTTCAGCTTGGGGGATATTGCGGGGAAAGCCATCAAGAATATAACCGTTTTTTGTATCTTCTTGAGCCAACCGCTCTTCAATCATGCCCAGCACCAGCTCATCGGTAACCAACTGTCCTTCATCCATGAATTTTTTGGCTTTTTTTCCAAGATCACTGCCAGAGGCAACCGCAGCTCGCAGCAGATCACCCGTGGAAATTTGTGGAACATGATACTTCTCGATCAGCTTTTGAGCTTGAGTGCCTTTACCGGATCCTGGTGCACCTAGCAGTACGATTCTCATAATTAAGCTGCCTCCTTAGGCAATGTTTCAGAGCGTATTGCTCTCGTTCAATTTTAATGAGCGGTTAAGGGCGCCTTAAGGGGGCTTTGATTCAATAGGCTGGCTGATACTCAACCCGCTCATATTCAGAGCACCCCTAATATAGAACAGACGGTCCGCCACGGATACCCGCTGATTATGTCAACTAGCGCTGGTGAATTACAAGCTTTGTGAGGAAATAACGAAAATAGAGATAGAGAGACCTTTGTACAAGAGGATGTGCACTGCACAGTGCAGATGTTAATGATCACCTATATTTCAAGTCAGAAAATCTGAACACCTCATTGTTGTGCCTCCCTTTAAGAGTGCTCTTTCGGGCAGTCTTGGTTTTTTGATGGTGATGAACTCCCTATAGCTTCCTGTTATAGTCTTCGCCATATTTAATGATTGAGTACGTGGCAGGTTGATGAACCAAACAGTAGAGAATGATCAGAGCGATAGCGTCGCGCAAGATGGCCCGGTGGTTACACTCGAACTTGATGGCCGCAAGATAACCCTGTTGGGAACGGCGCACGTCTCTAAAGCAAGCGCCGAACAGGTCGAGCAGATGTTGGCCACGGGTGACTACGATGCGGTAGCGGTTGAGCTTTGCCCTAGTCGCCACCAGGCGATAGCAAACCCTGATAGCTTGGCAAAAATGGATCTTTTTCAGGTAATCAAAGAGGGCAAGGCGACCATGGTAGCCGCCTCATTGGCGCTGGGTGCCTACCAACAGCGCTTGGCCGACCAGTTCGGTATCGAGCCGGGTGCCGAGATGCGTATGGCGGTGAATAAGGCGGGTGAATCCCACCTCCCGGTATTGCTGATTGATCGTGAAATTGGTGTCACTTTAAAGCGGGTGTATGGCAATATCCCGTGGTGGAAGCGGATGAACCTGATCAGCGGCCTGATTGGCAGCGTTGTTACCAAAGAGAAGGTGACAGAAGAGGAGGTCGAACGTCTCAAAGAGGGTGACATGCTGGAGTCCAGCTTTAGTCAATTTGCCGAACAGTCCAGAGAGATGTTTATTCCTTTAATTGATGAGCGTGATCGTTATATGGCGGCGCGTATTCGTCAAGAGATGGAGGCGGGGGAGCATAAACACCTACTGGCGGTGCTGGGTGCGGGACACCTGAAAGGGATCGAAAATTATCTTGGCCAGCTGGAGCGAAACCCCACGGCTGAGATTGAGCAGCTGGAGAGACTACCCACACCCAGTAAGTGGCCAAAATTTATCCCCTGGCTGATCGTAGCGCTGGTGCTGACGGGTTTTGCCATCGGCTTTAGTCGTAACAGCGAGTTAGGCTGGCAGCTGGTCATGGATTGGGTGTTGATTAACGGTGGCCTTTCGGCGTTAGGTGCGCTGATCGCCGGAGCACATCCACTGACAGTGCTCACCGCCTTTGTAGCAGCCCCCCTCACCTCGCTTAATCCAACGATTGGAGCGGGTATGGTAACCGCCGCTGTAGAGACATGGATTCGCAAACCAACGGTTGCCGATTTTAGTGCCATTCGTCGCGATACCACTCATCTTAAGGGGTGGTGGAAAAATCGGGTCACACGGATTCTACTGGTATTCCTGCTGAGTACACTGGGTTCAGCGATTGGCACCTATGTGGCCGGTTTTCGTATCCTGGAACGACTCTCAGGCTAGGTTTATAAGCAAGGATAGATAGCATGACTGCTGATGAAATTACCGAAAAACTGATCGCATTCCGCAAACGGCAAGTGGCGCTCACCAAGCATTGGGAGCAGGTCGGCAACAAAGATATGCTCCAGTTTATCAGTGAAATCTTACCCGCCAGCCTGCAGGTCGAGCGTTGTGGGGTGTTTCTGGTAAATCCTGATAACGATAAAGTCTGGATGGTAAGTGGCACACACCTCGAAGAGCGAGCACTGTTTGCCTCACTGGATGGGTCTATTGTCGGGCGTGTTATCAAAAGTGGAGAGTCGTCTGAGGTAAGAGATCTTGAAGGGCAGGTGGGAGAGCACAACGTTGCGGGCATGAAAACCGGCTTCATCACCAGCAACATACTTTGTGTGCCGGTGTTTGATCAAAAGCAGAAACGGGTGATTGGTGCGATTCAGTTACTGAATAAATACAAGGGTGCCTACACAGAAAAAGATTACACCACGCTGAATCGACTGGCTAAGCTAATAAGAGAAAATCTGGAAGAGATATACGAGCGACAAAAACTGGTGACTGTTTTGGCCGATGTTGAGTCACATATTCGTCGCCTAGAGACGCTGATGATCAAAGCACGCCTGAAAGAAAAAAAGTAAGCGAGCTTGGCTCACCTTGCAGTGGCGGCATCTTAGGGTGTTTATTGATTGAGCAATCTGCCGTATAATCCGCGCACAAATCGCAGTTTTAAATATCGTCAATCTGGCTCCCGGCCCAGTTAATAAGGAATATAGAATGAACATTAGCAATCTCTCCGCAGGTAAAGACATACCCAATGACATCAATGTTATTATCGAAATACCCGCAAATGCAGACCCAATCAAGTATGAAATAGATAAAGACTCCGGCGCGGTACTGGTTGACCGTTTCATGGCCACCTGCATGTTCTACCCTGTTAACTACGGTTTCATGCCACACACCCTGGCAGGCGATGGTGACCCTGTTGACGTGCTGGTGATGGCTCCGCACTCACTGGCTATTGGTTCTGTTATCCGTGTACGCCCGGTGGGTGTTCTGAAAATGGAAGATGATGGGGGTGTTGACGCAAAAGTACTTGCAGTACCTGTCTCCAAATTGACCCCGCTGTATAACGACATTAACGATATTGATGATGTGGATCAGTTACTGAAAGATCAAATTGTACACTTCTTCGAGCACTACAAGGCGCTGGAAAAAGGTAAGTGGGTCAACATTCAGGGATGGGAAGATGTGGCGGCCGCTCGTGAAGAGATTCTGGCAGGTATCGAAGGTGAGAAGAACGCGAAGTAAGCGTACTTTTTTCACTTGTCACTAAAAACGGCGCACACCTTTAAGAGGTGTGCGCCGTTTTTTTGTAAGCGCCAAATCAACCCCACCCTACCAACCTGAGCCATTTCCCTCCACCCTGTGATACTCAATCACCACGGAGCATAGAAATGAATGAAGCAGAAGCAGGCACGACAGCACTGACAGAGCGCCAG
>JAKIVC010000038.1 GCA_021647245.1 Gammaproteobacteria bacterium | reverse complement strand
GTCATCTCGGCCCATTTATCCGATCATTTTCGTTGAATATGCCCAATATTCGCCTCAAACGATCAAAAAAATGGACTCAAAATGGCTTTCCCTCGCTACGATCACCTAAGTCCGACAGCCTCCTAGGCTAGTGGCTACTGCCCACCATATAATCCACTGCGGCCTTCACCTGCTCTTCAGTGCAACTATCACACAAGCCCATCGGAGGCATTGCATTTACCCCATAAAGTGCCGCGTTATATAGCGCCTCCATTCCCTTACTGGTACGTAACGCCCAGTGCTCAGCATCACCAAACTGCGGGATATCTGACATTCCCGTACCATGGCAGATAAAACAGTATTCATTATAAGTTGCTCTTCCTGACTCAGAGGCATGGAGTTGAGCGGCACTCAACAACATCACCAAAATCAACACACCCCATAAATTAAAATAGTCCCGCATATCACATCCCCAGCTAGCCCGGATAACTTATAAGTCATGAAAAATTTCACTTGTCTATTGATTCCACAGGAGATATTCCCTCCATCACCCGTCATCACGGATGCGGAGGTTTTTCATAAATTTACCTATAAAACCAACATCCTGCACTATTTTCGCACGAATCAATAAAATACCCGAACTGATTAAAATATTGCCAATAGCCATCCATTTTGACTATTCTCACTTAACCCCGATCAACTTGCCACAAGTAAGTGATAAGAAAAACCACAAAGCTAATAACCAAAAAGCATGACAGAAAGCTGACCCATTCCGCTAAATTTTTCTACCACTTGCCGATAAAGCAACATATAGTACATTAATTGGCTAGAAGCTGGCAGACAGCAAAATATAAAATCGAGAGAATAACTTCATGATGAAAGTAAGCCACCTGTTCCAGAATAAATCCGGTGAGTCCGTTTCTGTAAGCCCGGAAGAGCCCTTGATCCGAGCAGCTGAATTAATGGTAAAGCACCACATTGGGTCACTTGTTGTCTATCAAAATGGGAAAATAATAAGCATTGTTTCAGAGCGTGATGTAATGCGTACCGTCGGACAACATGGTGACAAAATTGCCAACACCAAGGTGGCCGATGTAATGGCCAAGAATCTGATCACCTGTGATATTGATGACAGCATAAATGATGCGATGGACATGATGCTAAATAATGCCACAGGGTCACGCATTCGTCATTTACCGGTACTGGAAGAGAACGAATTTATCGGTGTTATCTCCATGAGTGATATTGTCGAAACACTACTGGCACAGACAAAGCTAGAAAATAATCTGCTGAAGAATTACATCCAAAACTGGCCTGAAGAAGAGAAATAAAGCCGCACTGGCACTCCTCTTAAGCCGCTCAAAAACCCCGCGCTGCGGGGTTTTTTATTTTCATGAGCCGCTCTATTAATTCTGCATACACCACCCTAATCACATTGCATTATCCTCTAAACAGGCTATTCTCAATTGAACGAGCATGTGTACAAATAGTGACAAAAGCTACAGCAGCGAGGGTGCCGCGTCGCATCTCAAGAGGAGATAAAATATGGACAGTTCAGTCAATTTTGGAGGTCTGGTGGGGTTGCTGAATGACTACCCTGAAGATATGCACAACCTACTGGTTGAAATACGTGACCATGATGCAGAGGAGCTGTTAAAACAAGCCAGCTATACGGTGCCAACACTGGAAAACCAACCGACTCACTGTCCAGAGTCGTCACCTTAAAAATCAATAACAGCATAACGCCGGGTTGGGTTATGCTGCTTTTATGTTAATCGAACTCTATCACTACCTCACCACACCCTGTCCTCGCGCACATCGCCAACTTGGCTACCTTACCGGAATGCTGGGGCTTCAAGCACGGCATCGACGTGTTCAAGACCACTGGCAACAACACCTTGAGAACTGCCGGCAGTTCATCCTGAAGTCTGTCCTAGAGTGTAATCAATACAGCAAAGTCACCATCATTGGCTCCGGGTTGTTACTAGAGGTGCCTCTGGAACAGCTCAGCATACGATTTAATGAGGTTATTTTGATTGATATGGTTCAACCACGAGCCATTCGAAAGCGTTGCCATAAATTAGGCAATGTCACCCCATTGGTGCACGATATCACAGGGTTAGCAGCCGCGCTTGTCGACTACAAAAGGGGTGACAAACTACCCACGCCGAGGGCATCCCTGCCCGATGCGGGACAATCGAGCAACTTGATCATCAGCTGCAATTTATTAACCCAACTCCCCCACACACCCAGCCATTTCCTACAATATCGCCACGGATGGCATGAGGATGACCCACAACTTCAACAGTGGCAACACGCCATTATGGAAGACCACCTTTTGCTACTATCACGAGATGAGGGAGCGTGCTGCCTGATTTGTGATACGCATCACAATTACCGTGATAAAGCGGGGCAATCAGTGGCACAAGAGAGCAGATTGCTCGGACTCTCTCTGGGGAGTGCAAACCAAGAGTGGCTGTGGCCAATCGCCCCGCTGGGTGAACTAAACAAACAGCTCCAGCTAATCGCCACTGTCCAGGGGTTCTACAACTGGCCATAAGCTACGGGGTGAGTGATCTTTACGAAAATCCTGAAATACCCATACTGAGTTCTAAACACCATCTTCAAACTGCTTGGCAATGGCGATAAATTGATCCTCTATCTCAATAAAGGCATCTACAATGTCAGGATCAAAATAGACCTCTCTGCCTTCGAGAATGATTTTTTTCGCCTTTTCATGGGAAAAAGCCGGTTTATAGATCCGCTTGCTGATCAGCGCATCGTAGACATCGGCAAGGGACATCAAACGACCTGAAAGTGGAATTTCATCCCCCTTTAAACCACGAGGATAACCACTGCCATCCCATTTTTCATGATGGGTATAGGCGATCTCCCTCGCCGAGTGAAGAAAAGAGCTGCTGCCCAACGCCTGCTCTGCCCGGCAGATGGCATCATAGGCGTGAGCGGCATGTTTCTTCATCTCTACCCACTCCTCCGGGTTCAATGCTCCGGGTTTAAGAAGAATCCGGTCAGGCACACCCACTTTACCGATATCGTGCAGAGGTGCTGATTTAAACAGTAATTTAATGATGTCGGCATCCAGCTGATCACAAAAACGCGGATGATTTTGCAGGTGCTCGGCCAGTAGCTTGATGTAGTGCTGAGTCCTGCGAACATGATTACCCGTTTCGTTGTCCCGTGTTTCAGCCAGTGAAGCCAGGCAATGGATGGCCACATCCTGAGTGCGGGCTATCTCCAGCACTCGCTCCTGAATTTTATACTCCAGTTGTTCGTTTTGCTGCTCTAGCGACCAGAGTGCCTGGCTATATGCCAGGTGGTTTTTCACTCTTGCTTTAACAATCGGCGGGCTGATGGGTTTTGAAAGATAATCGACTGCGCCCAATGAGAAGCCATAAGCCTCTGCCTCGGCATCACTCTTAGCTGTGAGGTAAATTATCGGTATATGACGGGTTTTGTGGTTGCTTTTAAGGCGTCGACACACCTCATAGCCATCCATTTCAGGCATAAATATATCCAGTAGAATCAGGTCAGGTGCAGGCTTGGATGCAGCAATTTCGAGCGCTCGCTCGCCACTTTTGGCAATAAGCACGTTGTAGTCACTACTGAGTAGCCCGACAATCACATTCAAGTGAAAGCGCTCATCATCAACAACCAGAATTCTGGCAGGGTTGTTCATCAATCAATCCACCCCTTTATCAACAAAACGTCTATTGTGAGACCTTTGCAGCGGGTATTAACGAAACAATTTCATGCATCAGCGTGTCACTCTGTACCGGTTTGCGTAAAATAGTTGAGATCGCTTTTGAGTGATCATCCACCACCTCAACACCGCCATTATCCTCACAGACGATAACTGGCATTTGTAAGTTTTCAGCAACAATCGCTTCGGCAAGTGCTTGCCCACCCATCCCCTGCATACTTTGGTCCGCAATCACAAGGTCAAACGAGGCGTTAGAGGCGAGAAGCAGGTCGAGCGCCTCCTGTCCAGAGTTGCGAATGGTTACCTGGTAACCACTCACATCCAGCAGCTCTTTCCACAACATGGAGACACTGACATCATCACTGACCAGTAAAATATTATTATCCACTTGCAAGTGATGTGAGAGTGCCGGTTCAGAGTGACTGACCGCCGCTTGCGCCGTGGGGAATAACAGCTTAAAGGTAGAGCCTTTACCCAGCTCAGTATCCAATTGAAGGTGGCCTTGGTGTTTGTGAACAATATCATTCACTACCGATAGCCCCATGCCGGTTCCTTTTCCCTCTGCCTTGGTCGAGAAAAAGGGATCAAAAATGCTCTTAACCTGCTCTTCACCCATACCGGAACCATCGTCCGAGACCTCTAACACCACAAAGTCGCCTGCAAATGAGTGGTGACAGGCGCTGCACTCGCCCTTAACACCGCGTTGGTAGGTCAAGGAGATAGCCAGGTGACCCCGGCTATTCATGGCATCCCGCGCATTGATACAGAGGTTCATCACCACTTGATGCATCTGCACCTTGTCAAACAGGATGTCAGGTACCGTTTCATCCAGTGACACATCAAAATGTACCATTGCCGGAAGTACCGGGCGCAGCAATGTAATCGCTTCAGAAATAATATCAACCGGGGGGAAAACCTGCGGCTTGCTGGGAACGCCGCGGCTAAATGCAAGCAGTTGCTGAACAAGTCCGGCGGCGCGGCTACTGGCCAGTACGATATCTTCTATATTTTGTGCCGCACTCTCATATTCACCCATTTGAATGTCATACAGTGCGATATTACTGAACCCCTCCACAGAAGTTAGAATATTATTAAAGTCATGGGCTATGCCACCTGCGAGCAACCCGATCGACTCCATTTTGTGAGCACGTTGCAAGCAGCGCTGTAACTTCTCTTGCATCTCATGAGCCTGCACGATCTCCTGAGTGCGCTCTCTAACGCGCTTTTCCAGCAGTTCATTTTGCTGCGCCAGCTCACACAGGGCACGGCTAAGCGCTAGGTGGGTCGCGACACGTGCTTTGACAATCGGCACACTATAAGGCTTGGTGATATAGTCCACTGCACCCAGATCAAACCCATATTTCTCATCATCTACATCCGATTTAACGGTCAGAAATATCACTGGAATATGCCGCGTTCGCGGATCTCTTTTTAACCGTTTGCACACTTCATAACCATCCATCTCCGGCATCAAAACATCCAATAAAATGAGGTCGGGCACTGGCTTGGTAGCGGCGATTTCCAAAGCACGCGAGCCATCTTTTGCCACCAGAATATTGTGCTCTTCACCGAGTAGGTCCGCCATCACATTCAAGTGGAAGCGCTCATCATCTACAATTAAAACTCGTCTAACTTCATTCATCCGCTGGATCCTTGAAAATAAGTGGGCCGCCATGCCTAACGACAATGAGACGCAACGTATTATACGCCTCAGCATAATCATAATCAGAAATTTGCTCCTCAAGCAAGAGAAGCTCTCCGCGTTGAGAAAACTGAGCAAGCGTACGTTTGTGTTGATGGAAACAGGGCTTTGCGCTGGCGCTGCCTTCCAACAGCAAAGCAGCGAGCGCTTGTACCTCGTCCCAGTCCACCACCGTATCCTGCTGCACCTTAGAAGTCGCCACATCATCACTAGAAACCTTGCCAAGCACTTCAATAAGGCTGCTCATCACTTGGTTAAATTCTTTCAAAAAGGCGGTATGCGCCGCCGCACGATGTTGATCGCTGGAGAGTACTTTTTCCAACGCTGCCGCACACCTCTCTAGCGACGCGGCCCCGATACTACCCGCCACACTGCGTAACGTATGAGTCAGTCGACGTGCCGTCAGCATATCACCGCAAGCCAGTGCGTTTTCAAGCACCCGATCATCACCTTGGTGGTCGGCAACAAACTCCTGCAACAGAGAGAGAAACAGTGTTTGATTCCCACCAATCCGTGCCAGCCCCTTTGACAGATCAACCCCCGTAATAGTATCCGGCAGCTGGCCATCGACTTGTTTAGAGGTACTATTGTCTGGCACCACTTTACTCTCATCACCAGACTCAATGCCATTCATCCAGTGATGCAGCATGGCAAACAGATGCTCCGGATTGATGGGTTTGGTCAAGTGATCATCCATTCCCGCCTCCAGACATTTTTCACGATCCCCCGCCATGGCATGAGCGGTCATCGCTATAATGGGCAAGTGATCAAACTGCTTATCTTTGCGGATCATACGGGTCGCCTGATAACCATCCATTTCAGGCATCTGCACATCCATTAATACCCAATCAAATGAACCGTTTCGGATCGCCTGTACCGCCAGCGCGCCATTAGCCGCTATCTCGACCTCAACCCCCACCCCCTGCAAAATCTCACGGGCGATACGCTGATTGATAGCGTTATCCTCCACCACCAGCACGCGAGTACCGCTCAGATTAGGCGTTGAAACGGCTACCGGAACTGACACCACGCCCTCATCCTGGGCCGGGGCAACCGCTTCGGCAATGGCATTAAAGAGTGTAGAAGGATTAACCGGCTTAACCAGAAAGCCGTCAATACCCACTTTATGCGCCTCTCTCATCACCTCTTCCCGACTATAGGCGGTTACCATAATGACCATCGGCAACTTCGGTAGCCAATCACTTTGTTGAATCAAGCGGCTCGCCTCTACACCATCCATTCCCGGCATTTTCCAATCCATTAGCACCAGATCAAAGTGGCCATCAGACCCCTCACTGGCTTGCTCCAAAGTTGCAAGCGCGGCTGTGCCAGAAGAGACAGCCGAAACATTAAATGAAAATGACTCCAACATCGATTGCAGCGCCTCTCTTGCAACGGCGTTATCATCTACCACCAAAACTCGCATACCGCTCAGAGCGGCGGGCAGTAAAAATGGTTGATTATTTTCCTCATCAGCAGAGGCAAACTCCGCCTCAAAATAGAAGCGGCTACCCCGCCCTATTTCACTCTCTACATGGATGGAGCCCTTCATCAGTTCAACCAGCTGCTTACAAATGGCCAACCCTAGCCCAGTACCACCGTATTGGCGTGTAGTCGAACCATCCGCCTGCGTGAACGGCTCAAACAGCTGAGCGGCTTTATCCTGTTCGATGCCAATACCACTATCCTGAACAGAAAAACATAGCCTGATCCGATCACCTTGCTGCTCTACCATTGAAACCGAAACCACAATCTCTCCCTGCTCGGTAAACTTGATAGCATTACTGGTCAGGTTGATCAAAACCTGCCCTAGACGCAGTGGATCTCCGATCAGCGCTTGCGGGATCGCGCTATCGACTGAGAAGATAATTTCCAGATCTTTTTGTGAGGCACGCAGTGACTCAAGACTTGAGAGGTTTTTAAAGACATCTTCGAGAAAAAACCGGGTCTGCTCTATATCCAGGCGTCCCGCCTCGATTTTAGAGAAATCGAGAATATCATTAATAACACCTAGGAGAGCGTTGGATGAGGAGAGGATAATATCAAGGTAGTCTTGCTGACGTGTGGTAAGCGGCGTTTTTTGCAGCAGATAGGTCATACCGGTCACTGCATTCAGTGGGCTACGAATTTCATGGCTCATGTTGGCCAAAAATTCGCTCTTAAAGCGACTTGCCTGTTCAGCCTGCTCCTTAGCATTGTGCAGTGCCTGTTCGGTGCTTTTTTGCAGTGTAATGTCGGTAATCACATTACCAAAAAAACGCGCTTTACCCTGTTCATCACGAATCACGAACAGATTTTCCAATGTAGGAATTTCCTCGCCGGTCGCTGTTAGTAGAGGCACCTCACCGGTCCACTGGTTGTTCTCTTTAAGAAGTGGCATGACCTCTTGCTGAAAATAGGCACTGGTTTCTTTGGAGTAGTAACGGGAAAAGTCTTGACCACAAACTGAATCAACCGAGCGCTCTTTCATCATCTGGCACAGGGTGTGATTGACATAGGTAATCTCACCACCCAGCGTGGTGATACCAAACCCCTGGCCCGAAGTTTCTGCAAAGCGCCGAAACACCTGTAGATCTTCTTCCACCGCTTTGCGCTGGGTAATATCTTCCTTCAGCGCCACATAGTATTTGATAACGCCATCATCACCCCGCAACGGTGAAATTGTTTCACGCTCCCAGTAAACCTCCCCGCTCTTTTTGCGGTTTTGCAGATCACCGTACCAGTTGCGACCTGCGGTGATGGTCTGCCACATTTTTTTATATACTTTTTGAGAGGTCAGGCCCGATTTCAACAGCGATGGCGATGCACCCACGGCCTCTTGCGAAGTGAAGCCCGTCACTTCAGTAAACTGGGGGTTAACATACTCAATCACCCCATGCCGATCTGTAATCATAACCATTGAGGGGCTCTGCTCTACCGCTAGTGAAAGCTTACGCAACCGCTCTCGTGCCTGCTTCTTTTCGGTAATATCTGCCTGTGTGCCCACCGCCCGCAAAGCCTTACCCTGCTCATCCCGACTAACCACGCTCCCCTTGGACAATATATCGCGGTAGCTGCCATCCTTAGCCCGCAGCCGGAACTCATGTTCATAACGCGAAGTCTCACTGGTGATGGCGGCATCCACCACCGCCACCGCCTTGCTTTTATCATCGGGGTGCAGCAACATCTGCCAAGTATCATTTTGTGATGGCAACTCACCCGGCGAATAACCCAACATCTGCATATAAGCTGGGCTATAGTAGGTTTCACCGCTGACAATATTCCAGTCCCAGATACCGTCAGATGCCGCTGCCATCGCCAATTTAAAGCGCTCTTCACTACGCCGTAAACGATTTTTCTGCCGCTGCACCGAATAGTTCCAAAACAGAACCAGCACTAGGAGGATTACAGCAACAGAAACAACCTGCCAGACCAGGCGGTAATCAACACCTAAATCATAACGAATCGCCAGCCACTTTTTCTGAATGGCCGTTTTCTGTTCCGCAGAGAGGGTATCCAAGCCTCGCTGCAATAGCGGAATCAACTCTGGCCAATCTTTACGCACACCGATACTCAAATCGTAAGCATAGCCGGTGGGAGCCGCCACCTTCAGGTTGGTATACCCCCCCTCTGCAATAACATAACTGGCCTGCACCAAGTTACCGACATAGACATCCCCCTCACCCTGTGCAAGCCGTTGCAGTGCCTCTTGAGCCGTTGATACCAAGATCAAGGAGAGCGCCGGATAATCACGCTGCAAAATATCATGGGCCAGGTAGCCTTTTTCGACTATGACCTGCTGACCTTTCAGGTCATCCAAACTGTTAATATAAGCGGCATCGTTGCGACTGAAAATAACCAGTGGAAAGCTAATATAGGGTTCGGTAAAATTTAGGTATCTCTCTTTTTCTTCAGTTTTAGCCACAGCCGGTAAAATATCCACCTCGCCACGCTTAACCTGCTCTAGCACCTCCTCCCAGCTAAGGTCGTTCAAGGGAGTCATCTTGATAGCCAGAATTTCACTCAAATACGCCATATACTCAGACGAAATACCCTGGTACTCCCCTTGTTCAGAGAAGAATTCAATAGGTTGCCAAGCAGGGTCAATACCTAGGCGTATCTGTGGGTGCTTTGCCAGCCACTCACGCTCACGCTGAGTCAGGCTAATATTTTTAGATAACAGATCAGGGAACGCCCCATCGACCGAAACCCAACGGTGGCGAATATCAATATGTTCAGCGGTGGTAATCGTCGCCAGCCCTTTATTCAGAATAGAGACCAACTCGGGCCAGTCATTTCGCACACCGATGCTTAATGCCTCCATCTCAAAGGGGGAGGTCGCCGCTACTTTTAGGTTGGTAATAAAGTGCTTTTCAAGCAGGTAACCGCCCACGGCTAAGGTACCAATGTAGGCATCGGCGCGCCCTTGTGATACGGCTTCGAGTGCTTGCAGTGTTGAATCAACTACCCGCAAAGCGATATCCGGATAATCCCGCTGCAACAGTTCGTGACTAGAGTAGCCTTTTTCGGTGGCGAGGGTGCGGTTGCTAAAATCTAAAATCCCGCTGACCGGCGGGTGTTGCTGGCGGGTAAAAATAACCGTTGATAGCTCATTATAAGGCTCAGTAAACTCAGCATACTGCTCCCGATCAGAGGTTTTCACCACACCACTGAGTGCATCCAGCTCTCTATTTTTGAGCATATCCAGAGCGGCGGGCCAATCACTGTACACCACCATTTCAAACTCAACTCCCAAGCGTTGAGCCAACAGCGCAAGGTAATCGGCACTCAACCCTTGAGGGACTCCTTCATCACTCAAAAACTCCATGGGTGGCCAGTTTGCATCAATTCCGATACGCACCACCGGATGCGCTGCCAACCACGCAGCCTCAGCCGCTGTTAATTCAACTGTTGGCTGTGGTATTTGCTCGAGCAGTGCCACGGAGACCCAGCGACGGCGTATTTCGATCCGCTCCGCTGTACTAATACTCGCCAGCCCTTTCTCAAGAATTGAAGCCAATATCGGCCAATCCTTGCGCACGCCCATGCTCACCCCGCTAACTTCAAAAGGGGTGTTGCCAGCCACCTTGATATTGGTAATAAAATGTTTTTCCAATAAGTATGCCGCAACAGCCAAGGTACCGATATAAGCATCCGCCTGCCCCTGGGACACCGCTTTTAATGCCGCCAGCGTACTATCAACCTCCAGCTGCTCTATTTCGGGATAATCCGCAGCCAGTGATTTTTGAGTTGCGAAGTCGCGCACCACCGCCACAGTGGAACCATATAAATCCTCAATACTTTTAACCTGCATATTGTCGGCGCGGGTAAAAAGCACCACTGAAAGCTGTTCATAGGCTGGAGTGAAGAGTGCAAACGCCTCTCGCTCTGGGGTTTTCCAAATCGCTCCTATCGCATCAATCTCTCTGTTTTCCAGCATCGAGAGCGTAACCGCCCAGGGGTTATTCGCCACCATTTCAAACTCAACGCCTAGGCGTTCGCTCAACAGAGTGAGGTAGTCCGCTGCAACCCCTTGGTGCTGACCATTTTCAATAAAATCGAAAGGGGGCCAATCCGGCTCCCCCCCCATGCGAATAACCGGATGATCTGCTAACCAGCGGCGTTCATTCTGGGTCAAACTCGGTAGAAGACTCTTTTCTGCTGACTTAAAGTAACGAAAACCCGGGTAAGCGATCCAGCGCCGTTCCAGTGTTGAAAACTCTTCACCGGAGATGGCAGAAAGCCCTGCATTCACCCACTCAAGCAGCGCCGAATTGCCTTTTAATACCCCTGCATAAACACGCTTGCTAAAGAGCGCTTCATCGCTGCTTGAGATGCCGCCAGCTCGGGAAAGTTGATCCAACTTAGCCTGTGTAGTGGGCACCTCCGAAAGAAAGGCCTGTATGCGCCCCTCACGCAGCGCGCCAATCATCTCACGCCTTGTATCAAACAGAACAACGTTAGATACACCCTGCTCTCGCAAATAATTTGCCTGAAACGCACCCTTTACCGCACCCACCGGCTCACCTTTAAGGTCGGCCAAGCCACGATATTCAACATCACCAGAGGCGTAAAAAAGGGCTGATTTGATACCATAAAATGGCAACGAGAAGTCGATCCAGGTGGCGCGCTCTGCGCTTTTAAACAGGCCCGAGTGAATATCTGCATCACCCGAACGCAGAGCTTGCAAGGTACCCTCCCAGGTCGAGGCACGAAAGGTTACCTGGTGCCCGGTTTTTTCTGCCCATAGATGCCAAACATCTACCAGCAGACCAGCGGCTTCGCCCTGCTCATTTACAAATGTTAGCGGGTAATAGTTACTATCTATCGAAATAACTAAAGGAGCAGTGATACTGTCCGTCGATTGAGCCGCTTTTAGTGGCACAACGGACAACATGAGGAGTATCAAGTAGACGAGGCTTAAACGGTACCGGTAGAGTGGATTATTCAAATATTATATCCCTATAAAATATACAATGCCTGAAGTGCTCTCTACGTTGGAATTGCTTTACACGGGAAGAGCCGCCGCAGTGATCGTTTTGTATTCAACCGTGCGAACTATGCATCAAGGTCGGGGATAAGGCGGCTCTCTAACTGAGATATTTGATCTTTAATGACGAGTTTACGTTTTTTCATTCGACGTAACAGCAGCTGGTTCTGGCTTCGCTCGTAGGCCATGTTGTCAATCACACCATCAAGGTCTCGGTGTTCAAGGCGCAACACCTCCAACCACTGCTTTAGATTAACCAACTCATTTTCATGCATCGGACGGGGTTTCCTTATCAACGGGCGATCACCCCTGAAAGATAGCACAATATAAACACTTTATTCAGGCTAAACGCCCTAAAATATTCGCGCTTCATTCGAGCAAAGGGCGCGCTATAACAAGCGCAGTGGTGGCTCAGCCATAAGCGCAATCTGTTCACGCAGCGCCTGGATGTGCTCTTCCCAGTAGCGTGCACCTTCAAACCAAGGGAAATTCTGTTTAAAGGCCGGATCGACCCAGCGCCGCGCCAGCCAGGCTGCATAGTGGATCATACGCAGCGCTCGTAACGGCTCAATTAAGTTCAGCTCAACCGGGTCAAAATCAGCAAATTCATTATAACCATCGATCAGCGCCGCCAGCTGCAACTCTTGTTCATGACGTTCACCGGAGAGCAGCATCCACAAATCCTGTATCGCCGGTCCCATGCGACAATCATCAAAATCCACAAAATGCGGACCACTCTCCGTCCACAAGATGTTGCCAGGGTGACAATCACCATGCAGTCGTATCTGGCGTAGTGGCCCCAACCGTTCAAAACACGCATAGATATGGGCCAGCAGTGTCTCTGTCACCGATCGATAGTTAGGCATCAGGTAAGAGGGGATAAGGTCGTCACGACCCATCAAATAGTTGCGTGATGCCTCACCAAAACTCTCAACGGTGAGTGATGGCCGATGCTCAAAGCGCCCCGCCCCTGCCTGACGATGGATGCGCCCCATAAAACGCCCCAGCCACGCCAAGTTATCAAGGTTATCCAGCTCGGGCCAACGACCACCTTGGCGAGGAAAAAGCGCAAAGCGATACCCCGAATAGTCATGCAGTGTTGTACCCGCCATGAGCTGCGGTGCCACTACCGGTATTTCAGCCATCATCAACGATTGGCTAAAGGTGTGCTCTTCCAGAATAGCGGCATCACTCCAGCGCCCGGGGCGATAAAATTTTGCAATCAGTGGTATCGACTCATCAACACCCACTTGATATACCCGATTCTCATAGCTGTTCAGCGCCAACAAGCGCCCGTCACAAAGAATACCTAGCGACTCGACCGCCTGTAAGATCAGATCAGGGCTTAAACCTGCGTAGGGGATCGCATCATCCATATCAGCGGTCAATTAGAGCCACAACACTTTTTATATTTCTTACCACTACCACAGGGACAAGGCTCATTTCGGGCAACCTTATCACTCGTCGAAATAACAAGCGGGGGCAAGTCATCACCTCTCACATAAAGCCACTGCCCCGCTTCTCGAACAAAGTGGGAGCGCTCATGCAGCGACTCAGGGCGGCCCGATATAGTGTAATGGGCAACAAACTCAACCTCACCCCGACTATCCTGCTCACCCCCGCCAACCACATCAATCACATCAAGACCACGCCAAATAAGCTGCGGGTTATGGGTAATGGCATCAGTAGGCCGCGTTGAAGCATGCCAAGTCTTATTTAAATACTCATTGTATTCACGAACATACGCACAGTAACGAGAACGCATCAACGCCTCGATAGTCAGCGCGACCGCCATATCCTGATGATATTGGCCACAACACGCCAGATAACCTTTACCTGAACCACACTCACATTGATTTCCGATCATCCAAGACTCCCAAATAAGTTGTACTGTGATTGTACATCAACTTGGTGGGGAAATAACCGCTACTCCTCTGCTTTGTTTGGAAAGCCCTCTTTGAGTTGCTCCACCCATGTACTGCCGCTTTTCTGCATGGGCTTGACACACCCCGAACTCCACCTTACTGTGCAGTTTTATCACTCTGGCAACCGTCCCTCATGAGCAGCAAAAAAAAGAAAAATAGACATGCCATCACCGCAGAGGAGTCGGCCCTTTTTCGTGAAAACATGAAAGATGTCATACCGATTAAACAGAGCCGTGTCAGCCACCCTAAACCCCGTATTCGCTCCCACCATCGCCAACAACACCCACAACAACATAGCCACTACGATTATCAGCGTGACTGTTATGGCAGCCCATTAAGCAACAAAAACCTTCAGCGCTCACTGCAAACAGGGGAAATCCCCATCGAGGGGCGGCTGGACCTGCATGGCAAAACCCGACTACAAGCCGAGGATGCGCTCAAGCAGTTTCTCCAACAGGCGCTCTATATGAACATCCGCTGCCTATTGATCATTCATGGCAAGGGGGTCAACTCAGACGGCAATATTCCTGTATTGAGAGAGCTCACCCACTACACCCTCAAACAAGAGCCAATGATCGCACGCTATCACTATGCAGCGATCCAACATGGCGGCAGTGGTGCAACCTATGCCATTCTTAGAGAGAGCCTCAACCCAAATCTGGATTAACACTTAATATCATTAATATTTTCAATAGAATCAAGGGGTAATCTAACCTTTAAAATACCCGTTAATAATTGCATTTTACATTAAAGCATCAAAAAACATTCCCGACATACCAGATTTATTGAAGGGGAAAATAGGCATGACTGAGAGAACAGATACCCTCGAAAAAACCTCTGAGAAAGCTGCACCCACAGCTACAACGACTTACGCTGACCTCATCATTAACTATCTTATTCAGCTCGATGTTGACTACCTGTTCGGTGTTCCCGGAGGCGCAATTGAACCGCTGTACAACGCAATGGGTCGGCACCTGAGAAGTAAAAACAGCAACCCGCAAGTAACCAAAAGTGATGATGCCATCCCCGTACGCCAGCGCCGCGATAGCAAGGGGATACGCCCTATTGTGGCACGCCATGAAGCGGGTGCCGCTTTTATGGCCGATGGTTATACACGCGAAACAGGAAAGTTGGGGGTCTGTTGCGCAACCACAGGGCCGGGTGCGACCAATCTGATTACCGGCGTCGCTTCTGCTTATGCCGACAGAATCCCGATGCTGGTTATCACCCCACAAACCGCACTTCCCGACTTTGGTAAAATGGGCCTGCAAGAGTCATCCAGCGATGCGGTGGATATCGTCGGAATGTTTGAGCACTGCACCCACTATAACTCGCTGGTCTCACACCCCGCCCAGCTCGAAGGCAAACTCTACAACGCACTCATCAATGCCCACCGGCACCCTCAGGGCCCTGTTCACCTCAGTATCCCGATGGATATATTGAACATGCCCATCGCATCAAGTGAAAGAACCTACCCCGTTGCACACCTGTTCCGACAATTGGAAACCGTGGATGAGGGGTCATACCAAACGCTGCTAAAAGTAATTGCTAAAAGCAGGCGCATCGTACTGTTTATTGGTAGTGGCAGTAAAAATGCCGTGCCCCACATTAATCAATTTGCCGATATCGTTGATGCGGATATTGTCACCACCCCATCAGGGAAGTGCTGGATAAGCGCCTACAACCCCCGCTATCGAGGTGTTTTTGGCTTTGCTGGCCACGCATCGGCAATGGATTGCATCACGCACGAGGAGGTTGATCTCGTTATTGCCGTGGGCACCCGACTGGGGGAGCTCTCCACCTGTGGCTGGAATGAGGCTCTATTAAATAAGAAGCTGGTTCACCTAGCTCAGATACCTGAAGATTTTGCACGCTCTCCCATGGCCGGTTTACATGTGCTTGGGAATATCGGCTATATCTTCAAAAATATCTGCAACGACCTCTCTCGCATCAAAGGGACAGCCCCAGCCCGTACCATCATCTCAGATTCACAACCCACAAAAGAGGCGCACTATTTACCCGGTAACCTCACCTTCCGCACGATAGACAAGTGTAACTCGGACGACCTGCCACTCAAGCCCCAGCGAGTAATGAAGGAGCTGATCGATAAATTCCCCAAAGGTACTCGTTACATCGCCGATGCGGGTAACACATGGGCCTGGGTTACCCACTATTTAATGGACAGTGAAATCAATACCCAGCGTGTAGGGTTTGGCTTTGGTAGTATGGGCTGGGCAATCGGAGCCGCCGTGGGTACTGCGTTGGGTAACCGGGATGATATTACCGTCTGCATTACCGGTGATGGCAGTTACTTGATGAGTGGGCAGGAGATCACCGTTGCAGTGAGTGAAAAACTCCCTATGGTCTTCATTGTTTTAAATGACCAGGCATTGGGAATGGTCAAACATGGCCAACGCCTGGCCGGTGCCGAGCAGCTCTGTTACGCGCTGCCACCGGTTGACTTTGCAATGCTGGCCAGGTCACTCGGCGCGGAGGGTATTACGATCAAGAAACCGGAAGATTTTAGCCAGCTGAATATCGATACACTGCTAAAAAACCAAAGACCTTGCCTGCTCGACATCTACATTGATCCGGAAGAGGTCCCCCCCATGGGTTCTCGAATCGAGGTGCTTAACAAAAAAGAGCAACCATAAACGGGTAACAAATCTGGATAAATGACCGACATGGAACATAACGGTATACACAATGGATATTTTTCACGACAAATCGAATTTTGTTCCCGTAAATATAGATCGCGAAAAGATCTCAACAAACAATAAAAAACTGAAGTCGACTTAATATTATGAGCAACACAACCCCGGATAAAAGTATGCGTGCCAGGCAGGAAAGCTCCTTTCTGGATGGATCGAACGCCCTCTATATCGAAGCGTTATATGAACAGTACTTGGAAAATTCTGACAGCATTGAAGCGCCCTGGCGGAAATATTTTGACCAGCTAGCGGCTGAAAACCAAACGCCTGATGTGGCTCACACACCGGTTCGTGATGCTTTTCGCAACATAAAAACCCGCCACCACGCGACCGCAGACTGCAACAGCTCCCCCCGTGACTTACGGCTACAAGAGAAACAGGTACAGGTCGCACAGCTCATCAACGCTTATCGCGCCCATGGACATAAACAGGCACAGTTTAACCCGCTGGCAGAAGAGGCTGAAAAACCGCATATTCAAGAGTTAACACTGGCACACCACCAACTCTCAGATGAGGATCTCGATCACATCTTTGATACCGGCATGTTAGCGGGTATCGGGCGCGCATCGCTACGAGAAATATTGTCGATATTACAACGCACCTACACCCACGCCATCGGCTCAGAATATCTGCATGTGGCCGAAAAAGAGGAGGAGCTGTGGCTACGTGAACGCATTGAGCAACACCATGGACAACCACACTATTCGCCTGAAATACAGCTGCGCCTGCTCGACAGACTGACCGCAGCAGAGGGTCTAGAGCGCTTTCTACACAGCAAATACATTGGCCAAAAGCGTTTCTCGCTTGAGGGTGGCGACAGCCTGATCCCAATGCTTGATACGCTGGTACAACATGCCGGTGCGGTGGATGCCAAAGAGGTATTAATCGCCATGGCCCACCGTGGCCGCCTCAATGTTTTGGTCAACATTCTTGGCAAACACCCTAAAGATCTTTTTCAGGAGTTTGAAGGCCAGGCGGACTGGGATGGTTACGCCACCGGTGACGTTAAATATCACCAGGGGTTCTCCTCAGACATCAACACCCCCGGCAGCGTAGTGCACACCTCTCTAGCATTTAACCCATCACACCTGGAGATTGTCGGGCCGGTGGTTGAAGGCTCAGCCCGCGCCCGCCAGGACCGTCGTAATGACAGCGAAGGTGCTGAGGTTATTCCGGTCATCATCCATGGTGATGCCGCTTTTGCAGGGCAAGGGGTCGTCATGGAGACCTTTAACATGTCTCAATCCCGAGGGTACTCCACCAAGGGAACGCTACACATTGTCATCAATAATCAGATTGGTTTCACCACCAGCAATCAACGCGACTCCCGCTCGACAATGTACTGCACCGATGTCGCAAAAATGGTAAATGCGCCCATTCTGCACGTCAATGGTGACAATCCAGAAGCGGTACAGTTTGTCACCGAGCTGGCACTCGCCTACCGCATGGCCTTCAAGAAAGATGTGGTCATCGATCTGGTCTGTTACCGCCGTCATGGCCACAGTGAGGCCGATGAGCCAATGGCCACTCAGCCCAGCATGTACCAAAGCATTAAAAAGAAAAAAACACCCCGCGATATTTATGCCGGTCAATTAATTGATGCCGGAATCGTCGATGCACCCCGCGTAAAACAGATGATGAAGGATTATCGAAATACCCTGGAGCAGGGACGCTGCGTGGTCAAGGAGATCAACCCGGACCACCCTTCCCCTCATACCGACTGGAATCGATACAAAGCGCAAGCGTGCACTCTTTTACCCAACACCGGTGTTGATAAAAAACAGCTGCAACAGCTGGCAGACAAACAGCAACAGATGCCGGAAAATTTTAAGCTCCATCCAGCGGTACGAAAAATATATGAAAACCGTGCCAAAATGGCAGCTGAAGAGATCGAAATGGACTGGGGCTTTGCAGAAACACTCGCCTACGCCACGTTAGTAGATGAGGGTTATCACGTGCGACTCTCAGGCCAGGATTGTGGCCGTGGCACCTTTTTTCACCGCCACGTCATCACCTACAACCAGACGGATAACCGAGCCTTCATTCCACTCCGTCATATCAAAGAAGAGCAAGGTAAATTCCTGGTCATCAACTCGGTTCTTTCAGAAGAGGCGGTGCTGGCCTTCGAATACGGATACGCCACCACCGACCCCAATACCCTCACCATTTGGGAGGCACAATTTGGCGACTTTGCCAATAACGCACAAGTGGTCATCGATCAATTTATCAGTGCCGGCGAGCAGAAGTGGAAACGTCTTTGTGGCCTGGTTATGTTACTGCCCCACGGCTATGAAGGGCAGGGCCCTGAACACTCCTCAGCCCGTGTCGAGCGTTACCTGCAACTCTGTGCACAACACAATATGCAAGTGGTGATGCCCACCACACCCGCACAAATATTTCACCTGTTGCGTCGGCAGATGATACTCAGTTGCCGCAAACCACTGATCATCTTTTCACCCAAATCACTGCTACGCCACAAAATGGCCACCAGTCGGCTGGATGAGCTAACAGAGGGCACCTTTCAGCCCATTATTCCAGAAATCGATGAGCTTGATCCCAAGGGAGTCAAGCGGCTGGTGATGTGCAGCGGCAAAGTCTACTACGACCTGTTACAACAGCGCCGAGAAGCACAACGTACCGATGTTGCGATTATCCGTATGGAGCAGCTCTACCCCTTCCCCTCCGCCCTAATGAAAAAAGAGCTGCAGCGCTATAGCCATGCAACAGAGTACTACTGGTGCCAAGAAGAACCCAAAAACCAGGGGTCATGGTTTACCAGCCAGCACCATGTTCGCTCCCTGCTCGATGATAAATTTTACTTAGAATATGCCGGTCGCCCCTTCTCCGCTGCACCAGCGGTGGGCTACCCAAAACTTCATAAAGAACAACAGCGCCAACTGGTCGAAGATGCCCTTGGCCCCAAAACAGATAAAGGATAAAAAATGACAATCGAAGTCAAGGTTCCCAGCTTTCCTGAATCAGTCGCCGATGGCACCCTAGTCACCTGGCATAAACAGGTCGGTGATACTGTGGAAGCCGAAGAGATATTAGCGGATGTTGAGACCGACAAGGTGGTTTTTGAGGTTCCGGCACCGTCAGACGGAGTGATTAAATCGATCCTGATCAAAGAGGGTGCCACCGTACTCTCTGGTGAAATACTCGCCACCCTCGATGAAGCTAAAGCCGGTGCCACACCAAAACCGGCACCGGCCATTATAGAGGAGCGCTCACCCACCCCCGCCGAAGTACCCACTGCAAACAGTGAAACCGATGCCTTCATCACGCCAGCAGCACGGAAAATGATCGAAGAGAACCACCTGAATGCCCAACAGATCCAGGGAACCGGTAAAGGTGGTAGCATTCTTAAAGAGGATGTGATTAATCACATGGAGTTTGGCAGCCAAAAAGCCGCACCCGTCGCATCGGCTATCACAGCCGATGCCTTTACTGGCGAGCGACCCGAGAAACGGGTACCCATGACACGTCTGCGCAAGCGTGTTGCAGAGCGTCTTTTGGAGTCACAATCCAGCGCTGCCATTCTGACTACCTTTAATGAGGTCAATATGCAGCCCGTCATGGAGCTGCGAGCCAAATACAAAGAGGCCTTTGAGAAGAAGCACGGTACCCGCCTCGGTTTCATGTCCTTTTTTGTCAAAGCGGTCTGTGAAGCACTCAAACGCTTTCCGGAGGTAAACGCCTCCATCGATGGCGAGGACATTGTTTACCACGGCTACTTTGATATTGGCATTGCCGTTGGCTCACCACGTGGCCTAGTCGTACCCATTCTACGGGATGCCGACCAGATGAGCCTGGCTGAGATCGAAGCGACCATCCGTGACTTTGGTGCCCGTGCTCAAGCCGGAAAACTCAGCATTGAAGAGATGACCGGCGGCACCTTTTCAGTGACCAATGGCGGTGTATTTGGCTCACTGATGTCGACCCCGATCATCAACCCGCCACAAAGTGGCATCCTCGGTATGCACAAAATCCAGGAACGGCCGATGGCTGAAAATGGCCAGGTGGTGATTCGCCCCATGATGTATCTGGCTCACTCCTACGACCACCGCATTATCGATGGCCGAGGTGCCGTACTGTTTTTGGTGGCGATTAAAGAGCTACTGGAGGATCCAGCGAGAATTTTATTGGATATTTGAGACCTTTGTACGCACCCACTCACCCAACAAAGAAGCAGATGGAATCCTCATGAATGAAAAATTTGATGTCATCATTATCGGTGCAGGCCCTGGCGGCTATGTCGCCGCCATTCGTTGTGCACAGCTGGGGCTCAAAACAGCCTGTATTGACGACTGGGTTAACAGCGAGAGCAAACCCTCGCCGGGTGGCACCTGTCTCAATGTGGGGTGTATTCCATCAAAAGCGATGATCGAGTCGTCCGAGCAGTACGAAAAAGCACAACATGAACTCGCCCTCCATGGCGTTAATGTCCGGGGAGTGAAGCTCGACCTCACCACCTTGTTAGCGCGTAAAGACAGGGTGGTCAATGAACTAACCTCTGGCGTTGCCGCACTGCTAGCGGCCAATAAAGTCACATTCATCCATGGTCGCGGTAAGCTGCTGGCCAACAAAGAGGTTGAAGTGGCTGGGGAGCGCTTCGCTGCCAGCAACATCATCATCGCCACCGGCTCATCACCCAGTGCACTCAACGGTGTTGCCTATGATGGCGATACCATCGTCGACTCCACGGGTGCCCTGGCGTTCGACAAAGTACCCAAGCGCCTCTGTGTTATCGGCACGGGAGTCATCGGGCTCGAACTCGGCTCCGTCTGGCGTCGACTCGGCTCGGAGGTGTTTATGCTCAAATCCAGCAATACTTTTCTGCCAATGGCCGATCAAAGTATCGCCAAAGAGGCCCTCAAAATCTTTAGTGCACAAGGGCTCGACATTCGCATGGGTGCTAGAATAAAAAATGTCGCCGTAGTACGTGGCAAAGCGGTCATTGAATATGATGACAAAAAAGGTAACCATCAGGAGAAGGTCGATAAAATTATTGTTGCGGTGGGCCGCCAGCCAAACACCCGCAATCTGATTGCTGAGGACGTGAGCATTGAAGTGGACCAACGCGGGTTCATTCGTGTGGATGATAAATGCCGTACAGCGGTGGATGGCATCTACGCCATTGGCGATATCGTTCGTGGGCCGATGCTAGCGCACAAAGCCTCTGAAGAGGGAGTGATGGTCGCCGAGTTGATAAATGGAGAGTTTGCGCAGATCGACCTAGAGAGCATCCCTTCCGTCATCTACACCTCTCCCGAAATCGCCTGGGTCGGCAAAACCGAACAGGCACTGAAACAAGAGGGTACAGATTACACTATTGGCACCTTCCCGTTCGCCGCCAACGGTCGGGCCCGTGCATTGGGTGAAACCACAGGGCTTATCAAAATCATCGCCCACACTAAAACTGATCGAATATTAGGTGTGCATATCATCGGCCCGCAAGCCTCAGAAACAGTGGCACAAGCAAAAATAGCGATGGAGATGGGAGCCAGCAGTGAAGATATTGCACTCACTGTATTCGCTCACCCCACACTCTCTGAAGCCCTGCACGAAGCTGCACTCTCGGTGCATGACCGTGCGATACACGCGGTGCAGCCAAAGCGCAAAAAACAGAGATCGTAAACCCGCACGGTTGCTTGAGTGGTTACGTCTTTAGGTTCGTTGTAACAATCACATCAAGCAGCCCCTCGCTGGCCGACTCAATCAGATCATATACCCGCTCAAAACCACGAGGACCGCCATAATAAGGGTCGGGAACATCACGTTCACTATAGAACGAGGTAAACTCCAGGATTCGCCGAACTTTATGCTCATGCCCTTCAGGTGCCAGCTTCATCAAATTGAGGTGATTATCGCCATCCATTGCCAGAATATAATCAAAGTGCTCAATATCTTCAGCAGTGACCCTTCGAGCGCGAACATCACCTAACTCAACACCACGCTGTTTGGCCAGTTTTTTCGCTCGTGGATCAGGACCTTCGCCATCATGGTAGGCATGGGTGCCTGCTGAGTCTATTTCAAACAGATCAGCCAGTCCTCGGTCAACCACCTGCGTGCGAAAAACACCTTCTGCCGTTGGCGAACGACAGATGTTGCCCATACAGACAAAAATAACACCTACTTTTTTCATATAACTCATCACTTTGAAGTGTTTTTGGATATCCCTGGCCAAATAAACCAACAAGAGAGTTTAGCAATGGCATGTTAACAGTTTATTCAGAGGGGGGATGGAAAAGGGAATATTACATATTGGGAGGTTAAAAATCACGCAGAAACAGGCGACCTTCTGTTTGCTTATAAAATGATTCAAATTCAGTTGCCGTAATAGGTTTGCTGAAATAGAACCCCTGTATCTCATCGCAGCCGTGCATCAATAACTGCTCGAATTGGCTGCGGGTCTCGATCCCTTCGGCAATAACGTGTAAGCCAAGATTGCGAGACAGGTCGATAATCGTTTTTGCAATTTCAGCATGGTTACCCTCATCATCAATATCTTTAATGAAAGCTCGGTCGATCTTTAAAGTGCAGAGCGGAAGTTGCTGTAGATAGCTCAGAGATGAGTATCCGGTACCAAAATCATCCATGGAAGTGAGTACACCCAGCTCACGAATTTCTTGCAGAACCGAAATGGTGTTTTTCAGGTCACTGATCGCCATGCTTTCAGTCACCTCCAAATCCAGCTGTTCGGGTGGCAAGCCACTCACCTCAAGTGCAGAGGCCACTATGGCTGCAAAATTATCAAGCTGAAGCTGCTTAACCGAAAGGTTAACACCCATCCGGACTTTAATTCCCATATCCAGCCAATGCCGTGCTTGCTGGCACGCCTTATTCAACACCCATTCACCGATCGGAATAATCATCCCCGTCTCTTCAACGAGTGGGATAAACTTAAAGGGTGGTACAAGTCCCTGCTCAGGGTGATTCCAGCGAATTAACGCCTCAACACCGACAATCTCCTGTGAACGTGCATCTATTTGTGGCTGATAATAGAGTTCGAACTGCTCAAGCTTCACCGCTTCACGCAGCGCTTGTTCCATCAAAAGGCGCTCCTGAGCTAACCCATCAAGCTCAGACGAAAAATAACGATACTGCGCACCACCATGCTGTTTAGCCAGATTCAGTGCGGTATCCGCCCCAAGCAGTAGCCGTTCAGCACTCTCCACTTCCAACGGATAGAGTGCGACCCCCACACTGGCACTCATCTCCAGGGTGTGCTCACCAATTTGGGTGGGGATTGCTGCAAGCCCTAGCAAGGTTTGCGCTAATTCATCAACCTCTTCAACACTGCCCGCTTTAGGCAGATAAATGGAGAAGACATCGCCAGCAAAACGGGCCACGATCATCGACTCCTTTTGCAGCGGACTTAAACGCTTCGCGATCTCTTTTAGCAAAAGGTCACCACTGGCGTGTCCTAGTGAATCATTTACCGCCTTAAATCGATCCAAACCAACAAATAACACCGCTTGCAGCTCATTACCGCCCAGCTGCTCACCCAGCTGCTTCTCAAAAAAAGAGCGATTGGGTAAGTCACTCAAGGGATCATAGTAGGTGTGAAAATGGATCATTTCCTCCGCATGAACCCTCTCGGTAATATCCTGCAAAGTACCACTAATCAACCATTCACCATCGACTTGATGCGCTTCACCCTGCTGCAAAATCACCTTTTCCGGCTCTCCTGACAGCTGCAAGCGGTGTTCAAAAATATATTGCCCTGTGCCGGCCACCGCCTCATCAAGTGCTTGCTGCATTTTCTCTTGATCTCTGGGGGAGAGCAGATTAAAAAAGACCTCAGTTTTAATTGTACTTTCGCCACCCATTCCCAGCATTTCGGCTATCTCGGGGGAGAAATCAATAACACCTGTGGTCAAATTCATCTGACCATAGCCCAGTTTTGCAAGGCGCTGAGCATGACTCAACTGCTGCTCTTTTTTCTCCAGCTCAAGGTAAAGGTCACGATTACGGAGTGCGTAGCGCACCCGCTGCACCAATATGGCCCAATTAACCGGCTTAGAGACAAAGTCGGTTGCTCCGGCACGAAAAGCAAGTTCAACCGACTCTTCATCATCCGAACCGGTTAAAATAAGAACGGGCAGGCGCAACCCCTTCACACGCAGGCGCAAAGCCTGACAGGTTTCACAACCACTTAACACTGGCATGACCATGTCAAGAAGCACCATGGAGGGTGCCTCTTCACTCTCATCAAACAAGCGTATGGCCTCTGCACCATCCGCAGCCTGTATCACCTGGTAGCCCGCGTGCTCCAGATGCAGAGTGGCCACCTGGCGAATAAACTCATCATCATCGACAACAAGAATCAATCCAGCGGAAGCCGGTTTTTGGCTATTTTTATGTGACATAAAATCTCATACCTGAGGTTTTAATGTGGGCAGAAAATCTATTTTATTTAGTGCAGCCAGCTCAAATAAACTTTCTTTTGATCGTCCATCTAGCTATCGGCTTGCGCGGTCAAATCTTCACCACGCCTGCCCCGTAGAGCCTTATTATTTCCTTGTTTTTATTGGTGATTATTATTTCATTACAAGCTGTTGATAATAATGAAGTTAAAAAATTAAATTAATTTTTATCATTTTTAGTTTGACGCATCTTAAACATATCTATATTATTCGCTCCATCAGTTCGGGGGTGATTAGCTCAGCTGGTAGAGCGTCGCCCTTACAAGGCGAATGTCGGCGGTTCGATCCCGTCATCACCCACCACTTTATCACCCGAACAGACCCTGCAATAACCAGCCATCTTCAACGCAACAGACACTTCCCTGTGACTTTTCCGATAACAACCAACTACAAACTCATAATAAACTCCGCCAGTTTCAACGCCTCGTCTTTATCCATTTTTTTAGCGTGCCCCCTCATCGGCCGATCACCCCAATTGCCCATACTGCCGTATAAAATACTCCCCGCAAGCTGATAGGTTGCATTTTCATCTTCACCGTATTTTTCCGCCACCTCTTTCCATGAGGGGCCCACTTCCGTCCGCTCAACATGATGACAACCCAGGCACCCTTTCTGCTTGGCCAAATTCAATGCACTCGTGGCCTCAGAAGCTATTGTCTGGGCTGAAAAAATGATTAATAAACCCCCTAACACTACACCATATTTCATTTCAGCTTATCCATTTTTTATTTGCATCAAAAGAGCATGATAAACCGCTACTTATCAGATAACAATTCGGCTTGTGTGGTCACTATCTCAACGTGTTTAGATTTACCCTCAAGTCGAGGTATTTTGGCACGAAAAGAGGGTGCATCTAGAGCCTCTTGAAAAACTCATCAGTGATGAACAAGGCGAGTTTGCAGTTCGCTCCTAGTACTCCTCCAAGGTGATATTGCCTAATACGGAATTGCCATCATCAATTAACACTTGTCATGAGTGATGCACGGATAAAGTTGCTTCAGTTTTATTCGTGCATCTTCTGTCGTAAAGCGCC
>JAKIVC010000037.1 GCA_021647245.1 Gammaproteobacteria bacterium | reverse complement strand
TCAGGGGCTAGTGGCACTACGTGATGGATGGATCAAGCTTCACTATGCTAAGTGAAACGCCCTGTGCGGAGCCGCATGCAGGGTGTTGTGGGGGCTGAGGGTTAGAGACCCTTGGCTACCCGATTTAATAAAACAACAGGTTAATAAGTAAACATACTGTTTTAGGTTAATAAAAAACAAGGTGCTCTTAATTGTTTATTTAACATTAAAACCCCCGTGTAACTGGCTGATATAAAGCAAATAATAAGTTTGTAGCAGCCCATTGCCGTATGGAGTCGACATCATCAGGGTGACGGGGTTGCTATCTTCGCTGTTAAGCGGATAATGAAAAAATCATACGGTTACAATGAAGTCATGGCGATGAAAAAAACCCTACAAATATCTCTGCTCTTATTGTTCATGTGCTGTGCGGGTGTCTCACTGGCCGAGCAGAAAAAAGGTGTTGAGCGTATTACGCTAGAGAAAACCGATGTTATTGGTAGCCAAGAGCTGCCACGTATTCTCTCTATTATTTCATGGAAGCAAACCAAGCCTATGGATCTTCCACTGCTACATAAGCCGTTAGAAATGAGTTTTAATCCCATTGATGAAAAAGAGTTTTCACGCGAAATTTCACTTCGTCAAAAGATGAAAGGGCAGTAAAGATAGTCATTGACTACCTGCGCAGACCCTCCACGCACTTTCATAGTTTTCTTCGCAAGCTTTCATCACACCATCGCTTTTAAGGCCTTTCCTCCCAAAAGATACTTGTAGATCGCAGGTTGTTTGCGGCCTACGCCATTTTCTTGAGCTTTAAAGCACACCAAAGTTATATCGGCTGAGCAAAAGAGCGCCTACATATGTGGCCGTGATTTTTCTCCTTGCGACATCGCTGGTTATATCTTAGTTCGTATAATGTATATTATGTTAAATTCTAAATCATATATGCGATGGTTATTATGGAGTAAGTTAGTATTCGCTACCAAGTATTGGCCTGCTGGAGTAATGGAGGGGTAATCTGGGTGGTATCGAGTGCCAAAGGTGTACAAGATAAGCAACAAAATAGAGCTAACTCCATGGCGACCAGCGCAGGAGTGCACGTCGTTTGAGTTAGGAGGTTATTCTAATGATTTGAGTAGCGGCGGGTCGTACAGAGGAAGTTGTTTGCTGATTTTTTAAAGCAGTTACCCGCAGAAACAGCGGCTGTGGGGGTTGAAAATCAGGCAGTCGTCAGTACCTGACGATTACCTCATGTTTCATATTACGCATTATCCGGTTCAAAAGGCTTTAGCTCCCCCGCCTCAAGGTAGAGGGTGCGATCCATTCGTGCCGCCAGGTCATGGTTATGGGTAACCACAACGAAGCTGGTCTGCTGCTCCCGATTAAGCTCCAGCATCAATTCATACACACCATCCGCTGTGCGGGGGTCGAGATTTCCAGTGGGTTCATCGGCCAGAATACAGAGCGGACGACTCACCATGGCGCGGGCAATTGCTGTCCTCTGTCGCTCACCACCAGAGAGTTCTCCCGGCTTGTGGTTTACCCGTGGCTCTAGGCCGACACGAGCCAATATTTCCCGTGCCTGTTCGTTCGCCTGGGCAGGCGAAATACCTCGTATACGCAGCGGCATCGCCACATTTTCCAATGCGGTGAACTCCGACATCAAGTGGTGAAACTGGTAGATAAAACCTAGATTTTTATTCCGCAGGTGACCACGGGCTGCTTCACTGAGCTTGGCGATATTTTGTCCCGCGATTATCACCTCACCATGGTTGGGTAATTCCAGCCCCCCCAGTAGATGCAACAAGGTTGATTTACCCGAGCCTGAGCTGCCCAAAATGGCCACCTGCTCACCCGCCTCTATCTCGATAGAGACATCTTGCAGCACCTTGACGCTCTCCCCTACATCATCAAACTGCTTTGAAATATGTCGGCACTCAACTACTCGATTACTCATGACGCAGTACCTCCGCAGGTTGCATTTTTGCCGCATTCCAGGCGGGATAAAGTGTCGCTAATAAACTGAGAGAAAATGAGATTGAGGTGATTTTAATCACATCATCCCAATGCAAATCAGATGGCAATTCGGTAATGTAATAGACACTGGCATCCAGAAACTTGGTATTCAGTAGCGACTCCAGCGCCGGCACCAGGGTGTCCACATTCAGCGCCAGTGAGACTCCGCCAAGAAGACCCAGCGTGGTACCCACAAAGCCGATCACACACCCCTGCACCATAAAAATCAGTAGTACCGTGGTGGGCGTTGCGCCCAATGTTCTAAGAATTGCAATATCCGCCGCTTTATCAGTAACCACCATCACCAGTGTCGAAACAATATTAAAAGCCGCCACTGCGATAATCAGCGACAAAATCAAAAACATCATGGTTTTTTCAATCTGAATCGCACGAAAAAAGTTAGCATGTTTACGCGTCCAGTCGCTCATGTAGTAACGACCAAACTGACCTTCAACCAACTCCTGAGCCACTTGCGGTGCCATAAACATATCGTTTAACTTCAAGCGTAGCCCAGTCACCTCACCTTCCATTTTGTAGAGTTTGGCGGCATCCTCTATCTGCAGTATGGCGAGGCCGCTATCATACTCGTACATACCCACCTCGAAAATGCCCACCACCGTAAAGCGTTTCATCCTCGGCATAATTCCGATCGGAGAGATATTTGCTTTTGAGACAATCAGGCTCACTTTTTCCCCCAGTAACACCCCCAGGCTGCGTGCCAAGTCGACACCCAAAACAATGCCATACTCACCCGGCTGCAAATATGCCAAGTCGCCTGCAATCATTTTTTCAGCCACCTCAGAGACCTCACTTTCATGGGCCACATCAATGCCACGCAGCGCGACACCACTCACCTGCTCACCGTTACTCAACATCCCCTCACCTTCTATATAAGGTGCCGCGCCCACCACCTCGGGGTGTTGATGAGCAAGTTCTGCCAGGCTCTGCCAATTATCCAGTGAGTTATTGTGGCCGGTGATCGTCGCATGGGAGGCCATCCCCAAAATCCGCTCACGCAGCTCCTTCTCAAAACCATTCATCACCGACAGCACTGTAATCAGTGCCGTCACACCAAGCGCAATGCTCAGCATTGAGATAAGGGAGATAAAAGAGATAAAGTGATTGCGGCGCTTAGCGCGGGTATAGCGCAGGCCAATAAACAGCGGTAGGGATTTAAACATAAGTCCTGATCTTTATTAGGGGGCAAAACAGCCACCGAGCACATTGTAACGGTGGCATGTGGATAACAGCAACCCGATCTACGCCCCTGCCCCTAGATAAAAAACAGACGATCCATTTTACGCATTGATTTTAAAGTAAAAATAACAAATGACGGGCGCAAACCAAATCATTATTTCGAGTTTTTTTACTGGCTAAATGCGGCGCCTTCATGCCTCAACAACCAGGCTTTACGCTCCAGCCCTCCCGCATATCCGGTTAAGGTCCCGTTGCTACCAATAACACGATGGCAGGGCACAATAATGCCAATTGGATTTTTTCCATTGGCGGCACCCACTGCACGCACCGCTTTGGGACTATTAGCCATTACAGCAACATCCGCATACGAAACAACCTCTCCATACGGTATCTTTTTCAAACAGCGCCAAACCGTCCGTTGAAATGGACTGCCTGGTTGGTCAAGTGGCAGATCAAAAAGTCGCCGCTGACCATCGAAATACTCTTTTAACTGCTGTTTGCATCGATCCGTTAACTCACTAGCCTGAACAGAATCACCTTCAGGCGCAGAAAAATCCACCCGAATAACCCCCTGTAAAGAGGCCTGAATTTTCATAGTCCCTATGGGGGTATTTAAATAGTCGGTATAGATCAAAGCTGACTCCACAGTTGCAGTGTTAAATAACTTCTCCAGGGCGCGGCTTGCTGCGGATCAAGCGAAAGGCCGGCTTTTAACGCTGCTTTTTTAACCCCAAGATCCCCCGCAAGATAGATGTCTGGATCACTCAATCCGCGTAATTTTGCATAATCCACCGTCCACGCCCCCACCCCCTTCAAAGCTAACCATTGCAAAGGATCATCAGGTGAAGGGTGGCTCAGGTAGTGTTGTGCCAGATGATGCAATGTTTGTTTACGCGATGCGGGTATTTTCAGAAAACCAAGCTCACTTTTTGCAATAGAGTGAGGTGATGGAAACAGGCGATGGGCACCTTGCTTTAAACCCAACTCGGCCACCAGTGTTGTCACCAGTTTTCGGGCGGCCACAACCGAAATTTGCTGGCCCAGAATCGCCCTGATTCCAGCCTCAAACAGACTCCACATACCGGGCAAACGCAGCCCTGTTTTGATTGGGAGCGCATCAGAAAAGCATCGCTCTATATCTCGCTCCACCGCATCAATATCCACATCCAGATCCAATATGCGCCGAATATTGTTAATAATCGCTTTCAAGTGTGTCACATCGTCGAGTTCAATCGTGATCTCAAAACTATTTTTATCGGCAACATGTCGCGCCGTAAAACAGCCACTACATCCCCGCCACTCAAAGGTTCGCCCGTAGCTGTGCTCGTCACACCACTCAAGGTCGGAAATAGATCGCACCATAAAAAAATCACGCATGGCGCACCAATCATAGGGAGGGCGATAATCAAGCTGTAATTTTAAAAAGCCGGACTCGGTGCTGGCTGACTTGCGTATTTGTGATGGCGTTAAACCTAATTGTGATTGAAAGCAGTCATTAAATCGACGCACACTATTAAAGTGGCTACTCAAGGCAACCTGGGTAATCGGAAGTTTTGTTTGGTGCAGCAGCTGTTTAGCAAAGAGACACTGTTGATAAAGTGCGTAGGCTTTTGGTGAAATACCGAGGTGCTTTTTAAACAGTTGTCGCAGATAGCGGTCACTGATCCCCAGCTGTTCAGCTAGCATCGGTAGTGAGTTATCTTGCAAAGCACCTTCGCCAATCAGGCGAATAGCTCTATCCAGTGTCGTGTTGACCCCTTTCCAGGCGGGTGAGCCTGGGGCGCTGTCGGGTCGGCAGCGCAAACAGGGGCGGAAACCGGCAACAGCGGCCTCTATCGCGGTGGGAAAGTAGAGGATATTTTCCTCTTTTGGCGTAGTTGCAGGACAGATAGGACGACAATAGATGCCGGTGGTCTTGACCGCGATAAAAAACTTACCATCAAAACGAGGATCCCGGGAGAGCCGAGCCTTTTGACACACTTCAGGATTCAACATCGACACATCTACGCTGTTTTAGTTGAAGCCACCCTATCTCACCGTACTCAGAAACACTGGCCAGAATCGGCACTCAACCCTCACCGTTGATAGCGTATATTGTGAATTCGCTATTTCTCAATCCACTTCTGCAAAGCTTCGATAATCGATTTTGCTTGATCGCTGCTTGAGATATTGAATTTGGATTTTTGGTTATACTCACCATTACGCTTCTGATAACGACGAATAGTGTAGCGATCTTTGCTGTACTCCTCTTTACGGCCATCCCAATCCTGATAGCGATAGATGATTGTCGCCCAGGCACCTTTTGTAAGCACTTGTTTATCCAATTCTTTAACCGTGACCAAATCACCGTCTTTATACTCAACTGTTAACTCTTCTACTGTTTCTGCCATGTTTTTTATCCTGTTGGTTGGTTGGCGTTACTCTATTTTCCCAATATAAACCACTCGCCGCATTCTGCCCACCAGTTTAATTGCAACCACGGCGCAGGCCTCATATCCAAGTGAGCAGCACGACGAAGCTCGCTGCCCACTTTTCGTATTCATGTTATGAAGATTAGGTTATCAGGTGATAGTTGCCAGTCGTCGTATTGATGCTATACTGACATCATATTGACTAAAAAGGCGTGTGCAATGGCTACGGTTAAAAGCGGATTTCTTATATCACTCGGCATACCCGGCGACTCGCTAGCGAATCAGATTCAATTTATCCAGCTGGTCAGGGAAGGCGTTCCGGGCGAGGTAGTCAAACGAGCTGTTCAGGCATTTGATGCCCGTGAATTATTTGTACGCATTCTCGGCACCACTTCGAGCAATCTCAGTCGTTTTTATCGCGTTAAAAAAATGAGCCGTGAAAATAGCGAAGAGATGCTGGATACCATTCGTCTATATGGCCAGGCCGAGGAGGTGTTTGGTGACTTAGAAAAGGCAATCGAATGGATAAAATCACCCCTGCCCGCGCTATCTGGAGAAAAGCCCGAGGCGCTTTTCGATACTTTTGAAGGGCGGCGCTGGGTATCCCAAGTATTACGAAAAATAGAGTACGGTGAATTTGTTTAATGAAAATTTACCGCATTGCTCCCACGCTCTACCTCGATAATTATCAAGGGTTAGGGGCAAGTTATCGCGATGGCGCAAGGTGGAACAGGCCGGGGCAACCGGCTCTCTATTTTGCGTTATCAGCCGCAACTGCACTGTTGGAAATGGCAAACTACCTGCCCTCACCCCGCACGATACCCGCAAGCTACCACTTAGGGATCTACGATATATCCGATAGCTCAATTTTTCTCACGCTACCAGAAGAGGAGCTGCCTACCGATTGGGCAACCTTTCCCCACCCGCCTTCAACACAAGCCATTGGTGGCAACTGGCTCTCTAGCGGCAACGAGATGGGCTTGCTAGTGCCCAGTTCAGCCGTCCCCGAGGGGCTGGAGAACATCATATTGATCAACCCGCAACATTGCGACAGCTCAACAATACAACTCATTAAATCCACAAAAGAGTTATTCAATAAACGTACATTTACCGGGATAGTACCGCCCACTTGAGAGCCACTTCAGGCTTTGACATGCCCTACAACCCGCTGTAGATTCTCAAGATGGAAATTACGCTTATCAGGCATGGTGAACCGGCATTCGATATGACCCAAAAATTTCACCGTCTGGAGCTACTCCACCTATCGATATTGAATTTGGGGGCTAAAATGTGTGTTGATGAGCTATTTTAGGTGTCATTTAATCTCGCAGTGCTTGACTCTGTTACTAACTGAGAATAGAGTCTCACCACCTAATATCAGGTGTCCTGTCGAGCAATCGCTTGTAGGATGAAACGGAAAATCGGTGCGCTCTGATCTGATTCAGAGCAAATCCAATGCTGCCCCCGCAACGGTAAGCGAGTTAGATCAGACCAGAAATACCACTGTGCTTCATCTGCATGGGAAGGTGGTCTGATAGAGCCAAGCTGTTATAGCTGCTCACTCGCAAGCCCGGAGACCGGCCTGATACTCTATTTTGACTACATTGCGGAGGGCGATGTGGGCGAACAGCGCTCCATCTGTTCTCCTGCTCACCTTCCGTTCATATATTTTATAGTTAGAGATAAAATGAGCGACCAGCAACGTAATCAACGACACACCCAGCGTATGCAGCGAAAAAAAGCGCTGATAGATGCGGGTATTGCGCGTGCCGACAAAGATAAGGGGCTGATTCTTATCAATACCGGTAATGGCAAAGGCAAGTCCAGCGCCGGTTTTGGTGTGGTGGCCCGTGCACTGGGTCATGAGATGAAGGTCGCAGTGGTTCAGTTTATAAAAGGCAGCTTTCAAACCGGTGAGGAGAACTTTTTTCGCCGCTTCCCCGATGAAGTTGAATACTATGTTATGGGGGAGGGCTTTACCTGGGACACTCAAAACAGAGAGCGTGATATTGCCACCGCCATGACCGCCTGGGAGAAAGCAGCGCAATTACTCACCAACCCGGCTATCGACCTGGTGTTACTGGATGAGTTAAATATCGCTCTCAAAATGAACTACATCCCACTGGACCGCGTGTTAACGGCTTTACGCAACAAGCCCGCAATGCAACATGTGGTTATAACCGGTCGCAGCGCCAAGGATGAGCTGATTGAGATAGCGGATACGGTGACTGAAATGCGCGAGATCAAACACGCCTACAAGGCGGGCATCCGTGCACAAAAAGGGGTGGAGCTATGAGTAGCCACAACTGCCGAGCCTTATTGATCACAGCTCCCGCATCGGGCCAGGGTAAGACAACCGTTACCGCTGCTATTGCCCGCCACTATTGCCAGCAGGGTAAGCGAGTACATATATTCAAGTGTGGGCCTGACTTTATCGACCCAATGATTTTGCAACAAGCTTCAGGGCGGCCGGTCTATCAACTCGACCTGTGGATGGTCGGTGAGATGGCGTGTCGCCAACAGCTGTTTGAGGCGGCTAAAGTCGCTGACCTCATACTAATAGAAGGGGTGATGGGGCTGTTTGATGGCACACCTTCCAGTGCGGATCTAGCGGAGTTATTGGGTATTCCGATATTGGCGGTGATCGACAGTAAAGGTATGGCCCAGACCTTTGGCGCGGTGGCTCATGGTCTGACCACCTATCGCCCCAGTTTGAGGTTTTCCGGGGTGCTGGCAAACCGGGTGGCCAGCAGCAACCACGCCGAGATGCTAGCGGAGAGTCTGCCGCCTGCGCTGGGGCCATTTGCCTACATGGGCAAGGATGAGCAGATCAATTTACCCAGCCGCCACCTTGGCTTGCTGCAAGCCAGTGAAGTGACTGATCTGGATCAGCGCTTAAATCTGGCAGCAGCAGCGCTGCATATCCCGGACTTGGAGCAACTCTCTGCCGAAATCCACTTCGAAGCCTCTTCGAACGAACCCCTCCCTCCTCTGCTCAAGGGGGTGCGCATCGGCATTGCCAAAGATGAGGCTTTTAGCTTTATCTATAATGCCAATATCGACTGCCTTGAGAGCATGGGAGCCGAGTTACACTACTTCTCTCCCCTGCATGATAACTCCCTGCCCGAGGTCGACTCCCTCTGGTTTCCAGGTGGATACCCGGAGCTACATGCTGAACAGTTGAGCAGCAAGAAAAAAATTAAACAGGCCATTCGTCTCCACCACCAAAGTGGCAAAGCGATTTTAGCCGAGTGCGGTGGTATGCTCTATTTAAGTGAGGCACTCGTCACGCACCCGCAACAGCGCCATATGATGGTCGGGTTACTGCCCGGATCAGCGGTAATGCAGCAGCGTTTGGGGGGACTAGGCATGCAGAGCGTGCCACTACCTGAGGGCGAGCTGCGAGGCCACACCTTCCACTACTCACATTTTGAAACCTCACTTGATGCTATGAGCTATGCTATCAAACAACGTAATGGCCAGAAGGGTGAGGCGATTTATCGTCAGAAGCGCCTACTGGCCAGCTATATTCATCTCTATTTTCCATCCAACCCGGCGGCGTGCGCAGCTCTGCTAGCGCCGTCGGCCTTGGACACTCAATTTAAAAACAACCTTTAAGGAGCTAACCATGCATATCGAACCGGGCCTTATCAATTCCGTCAAACTTACCGCCGCCAGTGCCACCGCCATCGGTGTCATGGCCTACTACGCCAAGACACTGCTACTACAGCCCACGCTGATTCTGCGCACCCTGGCTGCTGCGCTGTTTTTAACGCTGTTTATGCAGCTCTACTCAGTCAGTGTCGGCCCCTCTGAACTCCATTTCCTAGCAGCCATGCCACTCTATCTTTTGCTGGGTTTTATCCCAACCCTATTCGGTTTTGCCCTTGGCCTGCTGCTGCAAGGTCTGCTGTTTGACCCAGCGGACATGATGAATCTGGCGGCCAACTCACTCACATTAATCCTGCCGTTAATCGCACTGCACTACACCATTGGCCAAAAAATAGCCTCCGGCCGTATCAGCCGTAGCGCCATCTTGAAATTGGATGCGGTATTTTACGCCGGTGTCACCAGCATGGTGGGTTTCTGGTTGCTACTGAGCGGCAGCGCAACACCGTTTGCCGCCTGGGCCACATTTGCCAGCTCATACCTGGTGATTGTAATGATTGAGCCACTGCTGACTTACGCCACCATACGTTTAATGAAACGCCATGAAGAGCGCCCTCTTATGGCAAATTTATTTACTATTCAATCGCTTAAGATTGTTTCTTAAATCATGTCGAAGGTATGGTTTATAGGGGCTGGCCCCGGTGATCCGGAGTTGATTACGGTTAAGGGTCGCAACTTGATCGAAAAGGCGGATGCCATTCTGTTTGCTGGCTCACTGGTTTCCGAAGCGGCGATGCGCTGGGCTAAGCCCGGTTGCACCGTGATGGACTCCAAGGGGATGGATCTAGAGCAGATTGTCAGCTGGCTGATTGAGCAAGCACAAAATGACGCAGTAGTGATTCGCTTGCAGACTGGCGATCCCGGTCTCTACGGTGCGCTGATTGAAATGGTGCAGCCGCTGGATGAGCAGAATATCGAGGTAGGTGTAGTGCCAGGTGTCTCATCTGCAATGGCCTCGGCTGCCGCCGGTGTTGAGAGCCTGACGCTGCCAGAGGTGACTCAAACAGTGATCCTGACCCGAGTTGAAGGCCGCACCCCGATGCCGGAAGGTGAATCACTGCCCGAGCTGGCTCAGCACCACTGCACCTTGTGCATTTTTCTCTCTATTACCTTGTTGAAAAAGGTGCAGACGGATCTACTGGCCGCTGGTTGGTCCGAAGAGGCTCCGGTATTGGTGGTGCATAAGGCCAGTTGGCCCGGTGAGGAGCGGATTATCCGTGGCACCCTGGCTGATATTCGTGACAAGTGCCGGGCTGAGAAGATCAATAGTCAGGCGATGATTATCGTTAGCCCTACTCTCGGCTCACGTGATTGGCCTGATATCAAAAAATCCAAGCTCTATGATAAAAACTTCAGCCACCGCTTCCGTAAAGCGGCAACCCACTCATAAGCGCTACCCCAAGAGTTATTCATCATGAAAACAACGATCTTATTGGTGGGCCATGGCTCCCGTAACAAAAATGGCAACCGCGAAATTGAAGCATTCGCCTCCACCTGGCGCAGCAAAAACCCGCAATGGCATATCGAAACCTGCTTTATCGAGTTTGCAGAGGTGCTCATTGATCAAGGTTTAGACAATGCGGCCAGTGGTGCTGATCGCGTCATTGTGGTGCCGTTGATTCTAAATGCCGCTGGCCATGTAAAAATGGAGATTCCCCACTTTATTGCCGATGGCCGCAAGCGCCACCCCGATGTTGAGTTTATCTATGCCCGCCACTTGGGGGCAACAGAGCCAGTGCTTGATATTTTAAAGCGTAACTTGCGCAAAGTAATGGCCAGCATGGATATGCCCGACCCCAAAAATAGCGGTGTGATTCTATTGGGACGCGGCTCATCTGACCGGGTAGCCAACGGTGAGGTAGCAAAAATGGCGCGCTGGTTGTTTGAAGAGAGCGACCATGAACTGGTTGATATCGCCTTTACCGGCATTACCTACCCACGTCTAGAGAGTGCCGTACAGCGACAGGTGCAGCTGGGAATGAAGCAGGTGGCCATTCTCCCCTACTACCTCTTTACCGGCACTCTGATTGAGCGTATCAAATCCCAAGTAGAACGCCTGCAAGCTCAATATCCAGAGATTACCCTTAGCCACGGCGATTATTTTGGCTTTGAAGAAGAGATACACACACTCTTAAATGAGCGGGTTGCAGAAGCCAGTGGAGAGGGTAGCTTAAAGCAAATGATGGAGTGTGACGGTTGCCTCTATCGTCAGGAGGCGGAAACCGAACACCACCACCATCATCACGAACATACCCACGATGAGGTGAACGCATGAGCAACGTTATTACCGAACAGTTGACCCAGGCGGGGCAGAAAATCGAGCACGATTCGTTTGCTATTGTCGACCGAGAAGCCGGTGATCACCCCGCCTATCGCGATGCCGAGTGGCAGATTGTACGCCGCATGATTCACGCTACCGCCGATTTTGAATTTAATGGCCTGAGCCTTTTTCATAACGCCGCTGTCGAGGCGGGAATTAACGCCATTACGCAAGGAGCGGCCATCGTTGCCGATGTCGAGATGATCTGTGTTGGCCTCTCAAAGCCACGTTTGTCACACTTTGGCGTAACCACTCACCACTTCATCTCCGATCCGGATGTCATTGCCCAGGCGAAAGCGGATAACACTACCCGTGCAGTACAAGCGATGCGTAAAGCGCAACAGCAAGGACTACTGGATGGCGCTATTGTCGCCGTCGGCAATGCGCCCACCGCGCTACTCGAAGTGCTGAAACTCATCAAACAGGGAGAGGCACGCCCTGCGCTGATTGTTGGCATGCCGGTTGGGTTTGTCTCCGCCGCTGAATCCAAGGAGGCGCTGAGTGCATTAACCGAGGTACCGTGGATTATCACCCAGGGGCGTAAAGGGGGATCGACACTGGTGGTCTCTGCGCTGCACGCGCTGCTGGCTCTCGCTGAAGCAAAACAGAAACGCACCGAGTAATGGAGAAAAAGAAAAAAGGCACCCGCAAGGGGTTTACCACCGGTGCTTGCTCCGCAGCAGCGGCGCGTGCGGCCACGCTGGGGCTGCTGAAAGGAGTTGTTCCCGAACAGATTGAGTCACAGCTGCCCAATGGCCAGCGGGTCTTTTTTTCGGTAACCGATGGCTTTTGTGAAAATGGCGTTGCCCACGCGGTGGTAATCAAAGATGCGGGGGATGATCCGGATGTGACCCATAAAGCCCCCTTGACTGCCGATGTGCGCTTGCTGTCTGACTCACCAGGTGAAGTTGTGATTAAAGGCGGCAGCGGAGTTGGCGTAGTGACTATGCAAGGGCTTGGCCTAGAGGTCAACGGCCCGGCGATCAACCCGGTACCGAGAAAAAACATTGAAGAAAATGTACGGATGGTGGCCGCGCCACTACTGGAAAAGCAGGGGCTGGAGGTGACCATCTCAGTGCCCGGTGGCGCAGAGATGGCCAAACGCACTCTGAATGCACGGCTCGGCATTCTAAATGGCATCTCGATCCTCGGTACCACCGGCATTGTCCACCCCTACTCCACCGCAGCGTTTCGCGACAGCGTTATTCAGGGCATTCAGGTGGCATCCAAACAGGGACAGGACACGGTGGTATTAACGACCGGTGGCCGTACCGAAAAATTTGTAATCGCCGAGTTACCACAACTGGCACAGGCCTGTTTTGTGCAGATGGGGGACTTTCTAAAATATGCTTTGGATACCGCTGATAAGGAGGGTATCCAGCATGTAATCATTGGTGGCATGGTCGGCAAGCTCACCAAAATGGCGCAAGGTGAAACGATCACCCATGCCAACCGCAATGCGGTCAATACCGCGCTACTGGCTGAGCTGGCGGCTGAAATTGGTGTGCCCGAAGAGATCTGCAGTGATATTCGGTCTGCTCAAACGGCCCGTTATGCCGGTGAGCGAATTGAGGCGCTGGGGCTGGGAAGCGAATTTTATCAGGCACTGGGACGCAAGGTGATCAGCACCATTATGGCCCGCTATGAGCACAGTGCATTTGATTTAAGGGTGCTGGTCTGTGATTTTGATGGCAATAAACTGGCGGAGATAGCGCAAGATGGTTAACCCTGCCTATATTATCGGTGTGCTGGATAACGGCACCGCCGGTCTCACCCCACAGGCGCTTGAGCAGATTCAGCAAGCGGATGTGGTTATCGGTGCATCACGCACACTGTCACTGTTTAAAAGCTGTTTTTCCGCAACCGTACAACAGCATAATATCGCCACCGGCCTATCCAAAGTACCACTCTGGATAGAGACCGCATTAGCCGACGGGCTGAAAGTTGTTGTACTGGCAACGGGTGACCCCATGTGTCACGGCATTGGCCGTTATCTACTTAATAAACTGGGGGCGGCCCGCTGCGAAGTGTTACCCAATGTTTCAACCCTGCAACTGGCCTTTTCCCGGCTGGGCCTGGCGTGGCAGGATGCTGCAATCTGCTCCGTACATAGCAAAGATGCAGGTGAGTGGTCTACCGAGGCTGGCCCGCAACACGGACTATACCCGGTGTTACAAACAGTGCGTGGCCATGATCTGATTGCCATCTTTACGAGCCCTGATAATAGCCCGGCACGAATCGCACGTATGCTGGTCAGTGCGGGGCTGGCTGATGAATTCACCCTCTCCGTGGCGGAAGCACTGCTGACTCGTGATGAAAATATCGTCGTCAACCTCTCACTTGAAAAGGCAGCTACGAAAGATTTTGCCAACCCCAACGTGGCTATTCTACAGCGCAAAAATAGCACCTCGATGCCTCTGTTTGGTCTAGCGGATGAGTGCTTCTCTCAGCGAAAACCCAATAAAGGGTTGATCACCAAACGTGAAGTGCGGGCGGTCTCACTGGCTCGGTTACAGTTGCGGGCGGAAAGCATTCTCTGGGATATCGGTGCAGGCTCTGGCTCGGTTGGCTTGGAAGCGTCCCGCTTGTGTCAAAAGGGCTTTGTCTACGCGATAGAAAAAAACCGTGCAGATGTCGCCATCGCCAGTCAAAACCAACAAACCATGGCAGCAACCAACTATCGAGTGCAGCACGGCAAAGCGCCTGAGTTGCTCGCCGAATGGCCCGACCCCCACGCTGTCTTTATGGGTGGCAGCGGCGGTGAACTGGCAGCACTGATTGAGTACTCTCTATCCAGAATGAAGCCCGCAGGGTGGCTGGTAATGAACTTTGTCACCCTGGAAAACCTGGCGCTGGCAACAGAGACGCTCAGCGCATTGAATGCCCGTTGGGATGTCACACAGTTGCAGGCCAGCCGCAGTCAGCCCATTTTGCATATGCATCGTATGCAGGCAGAAAACCCCGTCTGGATTGTATCAGCACAACAAGGTGAGCCATGTGAGTAAAGGTATATTGTATGGTGTATCACTCGGGCCAGGCTGCCCCGAGTTGATCACACGCCGCGCATGGGCACTGCTGCAAAGTGACAGAGTCTGGGCCTACCCAATACGCAACCCCAACAGTGACAGCTATGCACTGGATATTGCCCTGCGTGCCGGTGTTAAGCGCCCTTCAAAGCTGATGCCATTGGTCTTTCCCATGACCCATGATACTGAAAAACTGGCCAAATACTGGCTCAAAGCAGCTGAAGCGGTGCTGGAAAATTTGCGGATAGGGCACGATGTTCTATTTTTGGTGGAGGGAGATGCCTCTACCTACTCAACCTTTGGCCATCTAGCCCGCACGGTGCGGGCGCTGGATGAAAAAGTGACCATAGAGACTATCGCGGGTGTCTCCTCATTTAATGCCGCCGCCGCACGGCTGCAGATGCCACTGGCCGATGTGGATGACACCGTGGCCATTATCCCCGCCGGATACGGTATTGAGACCATATCACACCACCTGGACCACTTTGACACCTTGATTCTACTCAAAGTTAAACCACTGCTGGATGACATTATCACCCTGTTGGCCGGGCGTGGACTGCTGGAGCAGAGTCGCTTTATCGAAAAAGCAGGTTCGCCGGATGAGCGGGTCATCCATGATGTCGCTTCACTACAAGGTGAAAAGGTTAATTACCTCTCGCTGCTACTGGTTAAGAACCCCCACCGTCAACGGGGTAAGATAATGCGTGGTTGCCGTAAAAAACCCCAAACAACCCCATAACAAGCAGGCAGAACACAGATGAATAACCGTAATACGCCGCGTGTAGCACTAATCGCCATCACTAAACACGGCGCGAATCAAGTGGCCACTATGGCAGGCAAACTGCCCGCAGCAGATGTTGTGGTATCACAAAAATTTGCAGCACTGATGGCAGAGGTACCCAATCGGGTGAGTGCTTATCAAGGGGCGCTCAAGGCGCAGATTGGCGGTTTTTTCAGCGACTATGATCAGATCGTATTTTTTGTCTCACTGGGCGCTGTTGTCCGACTGATTGCACCGCACCTGAAATCCAAAGATGAAGATCCCGGCATACTGGTTGTAGATGATGCGGCACAGTTTGTTATCCCGGTTCTATCCGGTCACATTGGTGGGGCCAACGCCTACGCAGAACAGCTGGCAGAACTATTGGGCGCAACAGCCGTCGTCACCACCGCATCCGATGTTGGCAAAACCATTCCGGTGGATATTCTGGGCCGAGAGCTGGGCTGGGCGGTGGAGGCACCTAAACTCAACATCACCCGTGTCTCCGCCCATGTGGTCAATGAAGAGCCGATTGCCCTGATCCAGGAGTGTGGCTCAAAAGCGTGGTGGAGGCGGCACACGCCCATGCCGAATAACATACACCTGTTTGACTGCTTTGAAGATGTCGAGCTGGAAAAATATGCAGCCCTGCTCTGGATTACCCAGCGTGAGATTGATGAAAAAATCTGGCAACAGCTGGATGAGCGTCTGGTGGTCTACCGTCCACCACAGGGGCAACAGCCATGAGATTGATACTGGGCATTGGCTGTGACCGTAATGCATCGTTGACAACCTTAACCACCGCCATCGATCTAGCCCTGGGCCAGATCAACCAAAAGCGTGATGATGTTGTTGCACTGGCCAGTATTGATAAAAAAAATGATGAGAGCTCTTTGCTGGCGCTGTCACAACAACAGAGCTGGCCGCTGCATTTTTTTAGTGCTGAACAGCTATCACAGGTTGAGGTTCCCAACCCATCCGCCGTGGTACTTAAATATATGGGGACACCCGCCGTGGCAGAGGCCGCCGCCCTATTGGCAGCCAAAACCAAAATGCACAACCTGCTGGTTGAAAAATATAAATATCGGGGTAGCGATGGCAAAAATGCCACGGTATCCATCGTAAGAGGCTAAATGATGAGTAAAGGTAAAATTCTGCTAATTGGTTTCGGTCCTGGTGCCAAGCAGCACATGACACTCCGCGCCGTTGAAGCAATTGGCGAGGCTGATGTGGTGATTGGTTACTCCACTTACATCAATCTGGTCGCCGATCAGCTTGAAGGTAAAGAGGTGGTACGCAAAGGGATGACCGAAGAGCTTGACCGCAGTATCGAGGCTTATGAACAAGCCAAAAAAGGGAAAATCGTTGCCCTGATTTCATCTGGTGATATTGGTGTTTACGGCATGGCAGGCCCCACCTATGAAGTGTTACTTCAGTCCGGCTGGAGCCCCGACGACGACATTGAGGTTGAAGTTGTACCTGGCAGCACCGCCCTCTCGGCCTGTGCTTCGTTAGTGGGCGCACCGCTGACCCATGATTTTTGCTCTATCTCCCTCTCCGACCTACTGACCCCTTGGCCGGTGATCGCCGGACGACTGGAGGCAGTGGCCAAAAGTGATTTTGTGGTGGCGCTCTACAACCCCAAAAGTGGTCGCCGTACCGGTCAGATTATTGAAGCGCAGCGCATCCTGTTACAACACCGAAAGGCCGACACCCCAGTGGCAATTGTAAAATCAGCCTATCGTGAAAAACAACATATTCAGATCGTCCGGCTGGATGAGATGGCCAACTGCAATATCGGCATGCTCACCACCGTATTGGTGGGCAATAGCAGCACCTTTATCGAGCAAGGCTTGATGATTACCCCCCGAGGTTACGCCAATAAATATAACCCGTTGAGTGGTGAAGTAAACAGTGAAGAGCGGCGGGGGCGCTCTCTGACCATGGGACTGGACGGCTGGCAAGCGTGTGCTCGTCGATATATGCGGGAGAATCCGCAAAAATCACTGCGTGAGATCAGCCTCTACTTTAGGATGCCCCTAGCGCAAGTGATCACTGCCATCGCCGCCGCCAGCGGTGATGATACTGCGGGTGAATTCAGTGCAATATATGTTTCAACTGATCGATTAACACTGGTACAGAAAGAGAGCGCTGCCCTCGGTCGTCTACGTGCAGTAGTGCGCAGCGAGGCCGGTGCGGTATCCGAACTGATGCTAAACGAGGCCGATTTTAAAAGCCGGGGTGAGTGGTTGAATATCGAAAATGAGCACTTCCACCTGCATATCCACTGGCACAAGGTCGCCGCCGCCTGGTTGGTGCAACAGGGTGACCGCCTGCGCAGCATTCACTTTGTCGATACAGCAGGTGATTCACTATTCAACCTCTCATTGAGAAAAACAGAGGGTGAATTTGATGACAAAGCACAAGCACACTATCAGCAGCTTTGGCAGCAACAAATAGATGCAATGGGAGCTACCCAATGAGTGAAGTCAAAAAACCGAAGCTGAGCGCCTACAAACGCCACATGTTGGTCTGTGTCGGCCCACGTTGCGCCAAAGAGGGTGAGTCACAACGCCTGTTTGAAAGCCTCGGTAAAAAATTCAAAGCCGCCGGCATCGACAAAGGGGCACTGCGTGTTAAACGCACTCGCAGCCACTGCTTCGCCACCTGCAAAGGGGGGCCGGTGCTCTGTATCCAGCCCGATGGCATTTGGTATTACAACGTTACCGAAGATAACCTGGATCGTATCATTGACCAGCACCTGGTGAATGGAGAGCCGGTAGAGCAGCTGATTTATCATCGGGGATAAATAATTGTTTTAAGGCACAAAAAAAGCCATCCTAAGATGGCTTTTAATGTGTAATTGGTGGAGCTGGCGGGAGTCGAACCCGCGTCCGCAAATCCTCCGCCTTCGGTTCTACATGTTTAGTCTATTTTTAGTTTTAGTCAGCAGCTACCCAATAGACAGGGAAAACCGATGACGATTCTGGTACTTTTTAGCGCTTTAGCCCCAGACGAGCCTCGGTCGCGATCCTATGAGAGTCGACCCCGGTTGCTGCGTGCATAGGCACAGACACAGGCCGAGGGCACTACAACAGGTGTTTAAGCTGCTAGTGCGTAGTTGTCGTCGTTGGCAACTATAAAGTTTGTAGATTAGATTTACGAGGTAGTCTACCCCTCGACATGCCCCTCAGGTTTTGCAATCCGCGTCGAAGCCGGGACAGCCCCAAAGTGTAAGTGAGACATTCTACAGGAGTTAAAAGTTCCCGTCATTTTTTTAACGACCTCTCATCAGGCGCTGTTTATCACGTTTCCAGTCGCGATCTTTTGCAGTGGCGCGTTTGTCGTGCTCACCTTTGCCTTTAGCCAGGCTGATCTCTATTTTTACACGGCCGTGTGACCAGTACATGGAGAGCGGCACGATGGTGTAGCCTTTACGATCGACAGCCCCCATCAGTTTATCTATCTGACTGCGGTGCAACAGTAGTTTGCGCACCCTTGTGGCGTTTGCCTGTACGTGGGTTGAGGCGGTAATTAACGGGGTAATTAGCAGGTTTGATATCCATGCTTCGCCATTTTTTATGAAGACATAGCTGTCTACCATCTGACATTTACTGGCTCGCAGGCTTTTAACTTCCCACCCTTGCAGCACCATACCTGCTTCGAATTTCTCATCGATCTGGTAGTCAAAGCGTGCTCTTTTGTTAAAGGCAATGTTGTTGCTGGGTGTTTTGGGTTTTTTCTTAGCCATAGCGACGCATTATAACCAATCTATGGCGAGTGGCCTACTGTTGCTACACACTACCTCGATTTTCTATCCTAAAAATTAAGCTTGCCATCTCGTTACGAGGCATTGAAATACTTCATTTTTAAAGAGGTTTATTTGGTTTTTTTGCTTTAAAATCAGTGTGTTGAAACTTACCGCCCAGGCGCTGGTGGTTCGAATTAATATAGGGTATCATTGATTTTTAGCACTTGTATTATTAAAAATAAATAGACATGGAGGGAGTATGAGAATTTCGATTAAACCAGTGGCAGGATTAGCTTTGGTGGTTCTGCTGGTCGGCTGTAGTGGCCAAGAGAAGATTGTTATGGATGTACCTGACTGCGTATTTCCTGATTCACCTACGGTAGCGGCCCCTGCATGGATATGTGATGCACCCGTTGAAGGCATTGCGGTGAGTGCGGTGGGTATGTTCCGAAAAACAAATGCGGGCGCTCAGTTCCAAAAGACCCAAGCCACCGCTGCGGCCAGAAATATGTTAGCCGCGCAGATGAAAGTTCATGTAAAACAGCTGGTGAAAAACTACTCAGAAGTGACCGGTGTGGGTGATGATGAGACGGTTGATACGGTGAGCTCTGATGTTAGCAAACAGGTCACCGCCGCTACTTTATACGGCTCAAAAGTTTACAAAACACGTGCTAACCCTGAGTCAGGTGCACTCTATGTTCTGGTGGGTTTAGATCCGGATCAAGCGGCTGCCCAAGCGACAGAAGCGTTGAAAACAAGTTACAAAAACAAAAAAGCACAATGGCAAAAGTTTCTCGCGGGTAAAGCCCATGACGAGCTAGATGCTGAATTTGACAAGATTGCTAATCAGGATCTTTAAATTTAGTATTTGAGGAAACGTTTATAAAAAACCGTTACTGATATAAAAGTTATTAGTGACGGTTTTTTGTATGTAGAGTTTCATGTATACAGCAGCTCTAACTGTAAGAGGATAAAATGCAACGACTCAGCTTCAGCACGCAAATAACAAAGAGCTGGGGCAAAAGATGAAGAGATCAAGTCGTTGCAGACAAAACAAGGAAGCGTAGATGGATATTAATAAAGGAGGCGGGTTAACCCTAGTACATCAACCCTTCGGGCGTTTCTGTGGCACTCCGCCTCGGCGTTATAGCGCTTATCAAGAGAATAACCATTACCTGCGAGCTATGCCGTGATGCGAAATGCCACAGAATCGCTGACCAGGCAATATAAGAGGGTTGATGTACTCGTACTGATCACCGCTCTTATGCTCTCTTTTCAAGCAACTGCAGAGAGTGAGTTCGACCTGTGGATGAAGCAGCAATCGGATGGTTTTTCGTCGTACCAAGAGAAACATGACCGTGAATTTTCCTCTTTTTTAGAAGCTGACTGGAAGGCGTTTCAGCTTAATCATGGCGCGAAGCGAGATGAGGTACCTAAGCCAATCACGCTACCTAAAGCACCCGAGCCTGTTATCACTCAACCGCTACCAAATACCCCCCCTGAAAATCTTATTTCAGTTAAAGAACGGTTAATACCGATTGTTAACCCACCCATAAAAAAAACGAAGCCCCCGAGAACTGAAAAAACCACGGTGGGTGAGCGAATTGATGTCGAATTTTTAGGTAGTACACTACCCCTTTACCTAGAAAAAAGAGTCAAAATCTCTTTAGGGAGAAGCATTGATAATAAAAGCATTGCCATTTTTTGGGATCAAATCAGTTCCTCGCCCTACCCCCCTTTAATTGAGCAAATTAACAATTACCGCAACACCATCGAATTTAATGACTGGGGGACTATCCAGCTGGTTAAGGCACTGGCCAACACCCTCTACCGTCCACAATCAAATGAAGCGCGCCTCTTTAGTTGGTTTTTATTGGTTAAATCAGGTTATGCCGCCCGCATTGGTTATACAAAAAACCGTATTCACCTTATGCTGCCGTCGCAAACAAAACTTTTCGGTATGCCCTATTTTACTTATGACCAGGTGCGTTACTACGTTATCACCAGCCAAAAAGGCCAAGACTTGGGTTCTGTTTTTTCATATGAAGGGAGCTATCCCGATGCCACCCGAAAAATGAACCTCTATATATCCAGCACCCCTTCACTTAAAGTCGATGAAGTCGAGAAGGTGTTGAAATTCAGTTATGCCAACAAACAACATGAGTTCAGTATCCGCTACGATAAAAATGCAGCCGGTTATTTTAAAGATTACCCGGCCACTCAACTTAGCGTCTATTTTAAATCCACTCTTTCCGGTAGCCTCAAACAGTCACTTCTTCTGCCACTTGGCCAGTTGGTAGAAGGGCAGAGCGAACAAGAGGCCGTAAATATCCTATTGCGCTTTGTACAGACGGCCTTCGATTATAAGACTGACGATGAGCAGTTTGGTCGAGAGAAATACTTCTTTCCAGAAGAGTTGTTTCTATATGATTACTCTGACTGTGAGGATCGCTCGGTGCTGTTTGCCTATTTGGTCCAAACACTGTTGGGACTCGAGGTGGTTGCCGTGACCTTCCCGGGGCATGTCGCTACAGCAGTGCATTTTAATAGCAATGTTTCCGGCACCAGCGTTACAAGAGAGGGTAAAAAGTACCTCATTACTGACCCGACCTACATTAATGCCAATGTTGGCATGATCATGCCCCAGTTTAAAGATAGTGCCATCAAAGTTATCTCAATTAACCGTATTTGAAGTCAAGGAGATACATTATCGTGATAAGGATCCAATTTCATAGCGTAAAAATTGTAGCCGTGTTGTTACTCGTGGCTATTGCAGCTTCAGGCTGTGTGATTATTCCGGAAAAAAGCCCCCCCACTCTGCTTGGCGATGCGGTGCGAGCCAACAACTTTGCTGAGGCACAAAAAAGCATTGCAGGTATCTATGATGATAAAAAAAACCGGGCGCTTATGCTAATGGAAGTTGGGCTGGTTGACTACTTGAGTAAAGATCATCAACAGAGCATTCACAAGCTAAATCAAGCAGAGGTGTTAACCGATGAAGCGGAAACAAAAAGAGCCAGTGAATACCTGAAATCGATAATGGCAGGGCCTACCAGCCTCAGCTATGGTGGAGCACTTTTTGAGCGTGCATTTATCCATTACTACAAAGCGATGAACTTTCTACTCCTCGCTAACAATCGTACCGGAAATGCCAGGGAAGATGCGCTGGAGGGTGCTCGGGTTGAAGCACGTAAAATTGATCGATTGCTCAATAGCATTCAAGATCAGGAGCCTACCTATGACGAGGCAAAAGAGGGCAAGGAGTCTATTTTTAAGCAGATGACACTGTTGCTGCGCGGTTTATACGGGAGAACCCTTGACCGAGACGCACTCGCTTACCGTGAAGATGCCTATATACGCTATATGGAGGGAGTTATCTATGAATCCAATGGCGAATTGGATAGTGCCCGTATTGCCTATCAAACTGCTGCAACCCTGTATGAAAAGGGGTATGCCAAACAGTATGGCCTTGGGCAAGCGATTGTAGAGATGGCGTGGTTTGAAGTGATTCGCGTCATGAAAAAAGCAGGTGGCTACAGAAATGAAGTTGCCGAGCTGACAAAGAGCAAGCTTTCAAAAGAGATGAAGCAGCGACTTGATACGTTTGACCAAGGCAGTGCCCAATTAGTCGTTATTAACCACATCGGCTTTGCCCCCAAACCTAAAGAGATGATGCTGCGTCTACAGCTCGATACCCATACCAAAGAGCTGATACTGACGCCCGCCATTTTAAATCCACACCTGCTATCCGCCGCAAATGATGTTGGCCCCGTTGAGCTCAAAGAGCAGTTGACGTGGTTCAATGAGATGTATTCTGACCGTGGATTAGTCGACATCCTCTCTAATTACAAAAAGCGCGGTGCTTTTGGTGTGGCCCGTGGCCTGACTGAAAAGCGCATCTCTATTGATTCCCTCTGGTCACTGGCAGAAGATACCGGCTTAGTGTCCGGATTAGATTGGGGGGGGGCTATTGTTCAGGTTCCCTATTTAGGCTCTATTGCCACGAACTTTGATAGTAGCCAAGTCACCCTTGATGGCCAAGTGAAAGGCTCAATGGTTGCTGCGGAGTCCATCGCTACCATTGCACTACAACAACAGCTACTCGGTGCCGGACGTGGTTTGCGCGCGGCTTTGGCTCGAGAGCTGACAAAAATATCTTTTTGCAGTCAAGTGGCAAAAAGTGCGGGCGGTGGGTTTAAAAGTGAGATAGCCGAAAAGGTCTGTATTCTCGGCTTTAGCATGGTATCGGGCGCTGACACCCGAAGCTGGTCGACGCTGCCTCACACCATCATGATACAACGCTATCCAGTTGAAGCGGGTCAACATACAGTAACCGTAACGACCTCTCGGACGGGTGGAGGAATTTTTCATCAGGCCGAATATGAAATTGAAATCAAAAAGGGGCAGTTAATGGTGCTCAACAACCGTGCTGTATCAACAACTCAAGTGGCCACTACCCCGTTAATTGCAACCAAGTATGAGCCAAAAACAGAGTAGAGAACCCAACCAATCAGGGCTTTCGAACTCCAGATACATCAAATGTATAACGGATGCTAAATAACAGCGAAATAGGATAAGAGCATGTACAAACGATACCCGGCACTTTTAGTACTTTTAATCACAACCCTTCTAGTGGGCTGCCAAACGGCACCTAAGCAGAAAGAGAACAATTTTTTCAGCGACAAGCCTGATTGGATTTTAAATACACCGATTAAAAGCGGCTTCATCTATGGCGTGGGTTCAGCAGAGGTGTTTGGAGGCAACGAAACAGCGGCACTGAGCCGTGCAAAAGATTTTGCCCGAATCGAATTGATTAAGCAGATTGAAGTTGAGATGCAAGGCAGTGTTGAGCAAGAGATTTCTGAAATTACTCGCAATAATAAAAGCGAATTCACAGAACAACTCCGTCAAACAGTCTCCAGCCGCGTGCCTGAATTTAAGCTCTCTAATGTTGAGCAGGTTGACTCACATCATGACAAGAAAAACCGTCAGGTTGCCGTATTAGTAAAATTTGATGTTAACCAAGAGATCCTGTCACTAAAGGGAGAGATTCGCTCACTAGATCAGCAACTACATGAGATTGATGAAACACTCTCTAAAAACCAAACAAAGGGTATCACTCGCTTACGTACTGCCACCTCCGCACTGGTATTAGCCGACCAGCGGGCAGGCTTGCAAGCACGCCTCAACCAACTGCAATCGGGTGCGCAACGAGAGCCGTTACTCTCAAAACCGATACGCCAGCTTATCGCCAAAGTTTATAAAATAACCTCCGAGATAAAAGTTGCCCTGCGAGCTGAGCAAAAAAGTGAGCGAGCACTGCAAGTCGGACTAATTGCCCAGCTGACCAAAAGAGGGTTAACCGTATCAGAAGAAGGTGCGCATGACATTGAAATTGTCTACGCCGTGAGTAGCACCACCATCAAGCGCGGCGATATGAACTTTGTGGTAACCGAAGGGAATATCTGGGTAAAAGATGATGCAGGAAAAATCATTAATGCCGTACAGAAAAGAGTTAAAGGAGCCTCGATAGACCCCAAACTTGCCCACTCTCGAGCGATTGAAAAGCTATCAGAAAGTCTGGGAGAAGCGTTAGTAAACGCACTGTTTTAAGCCAGATATTTTATCTATTTTCGCAAGGATCGCGCAGGGATTTTGTGTAGTGGTCAACTATGACCGGACCATAAGTTAAGCTTTTCTTCCGCTGCTACGAGGGATAACCCTTGATTATGCTGATGTGCACATCGACATTGTAATACCGCATCATATAATCGCTTATATTGTGTTGAGCCTGTGCAAAAGTCAGGTAGCCTAAGAATGGCATCCATTCTGTCGCTAAACACTCATTCGCTGATCGTCACGGAGAGCGGAACGAAAGCGATTAGTCTACATCGTCTGCCTATTCGTAGTGCGAGGAACAAGTGGTGAAGAAGATGCAGTTGTAGCTTTAGTGGGCGTAGAGTCATTGAGGGAGTCATGGAGTAGTGCAACGAGGAACGATGTTGTACGGAGCCGTGATGGACGCAGGACGGTCGGGGCAAAAGGAATCAGTTGTCGCGTAGGCGAGTCACTTTATGGCATGGACGCCATAAAGTAATCACGGGGTAGCGACACATTTGCGTAAAATATATTAAGCAGCAGAAGCCCCCCTCACGGCAAATTACCGCAAGCTTGCATCATGCCCTGTCGATCTGGCCCCTCTGAGCTACCGCAGTCCTGCTCAGTCCACTGCCCACTCGGTTTGAAGTTATAGATATAGTTTACTGCATTAAGGTAATAAGGAGCATTATTATAAGGAAGGTCATTTTTATGAATAGTGCTGCCAGGGGGTAAACCTGCTTCTGGCCCGACATCTTTCAAGTTAACCAACAGCGCCTTGTTTTTCCAGCCGTGGGGGACTGCCACATGACAGGCAGTGCAACGCAGGGGGACACCTAGAGCACCATTGCCTATCTCATAAGCCTTTGCATGTGCGGTATGAAGGTTTGTCACTGTTGGGCTACCACATAAACTTATATTCGTATCGGTGCTAAAACCACTGGGTAAATAGGTGACCGGATCAGGGTTTCCGTAGGCATCATAATTGTGGCACTTAAAACAGAGATCATTTGATTGAGCAGTACCCGTTCGATCATCCCAACCCCCCTTAAGCAAAAAGTCATTATTGGAACCATGCGGCCCCCACGGGTTACCATCTTCACCGCCAGTGGGCTCTACGGTACCCGCCACCGTATCGGATCCGTGACAATCAGAGCAGTACATCGTCTGGGTTCCAACACCCGCACTCCAAGGGGCTAAAAAGGCTGATGTATCACCGCCTAAATCACGTACCGCAGCGGTACGGCCAGTCGGCTGCATCACCGGATGCCAACTGCGGTGGTTATTGCTGTTGTAGTCGACCGCTTTAGTGCATTTACGCGCATAATAGGGCGGTGGTGGATTCACAGTCCCGCTCCACGGTGTGCCATCCCAAGGCGAATCACTGTAGCCCGGCATACCGGTAGAAGCGAAGGTATTCACATCGCCAGCGCCACAGGTGGTAACCGTACTGGAACTCGATATGATGTCTGGACCGGTGCTGCACACCTCACAAACACAGCTGGGGTCATCTGCTGGAAAACTCTGGCCATTACAATCAGGTAGCAAGGTATTAAGAGCCACTGGGGATTTTGGGTACCACTCAAAGTAGTCCCAACTGTACTCATACTCATAATATAGATAACCAGTGATCTGCCCCGAAAAAGCCCCGGAATCAGTGGTCGCAAGCGGTGAACCTTGGTGGTGTATGGGCGCCTGAAGCTCCATCGCTTGGTCGGTGTACAGAAACACTCCGTTGGTGCCCGGTGGTGTGCCACCGCTATAGCCCAATGCGGGCGGGTTGAAATCATCAAATGCATAATTTGAGTGACACTTCAGACAGACCTGATATTCGCGGGTCACGTAGGCTTCAGTCACCAAGTTGGAGCCATTTTGCGGTGGTACTCCTTTTTTGATGGTGTAGCTGGTGGGTGTGCTACCAAAAGCTGCCGCACCATAACTGGGTTCAACCC
>JAKIVC010000036.1 GCA_021647245.1 Gammaproteobacteria bacterium | reverse complement strand
CCATTTTGAGTCCATTTTTTTGATTGTTTGAGGCGAATATTGAGCATATTCAACGAAAATGATCGGAGAAATGGGCCTGAATGGCTTTTCCGCAGTAGATTCACCCTAAGTCCGACAGCCTCCTAGGTGTCCCGCGATGTTTGTCAAGATAGTGGCGTACTCGCATAAATCCTTTTCCTGGAATATGCATGAGGTAGCGCGGTACAAACCTATTACCAGCCTTGCTGGAGTGAGGGCTATTTTTCGCGCAAAGCTCTTTGTGTAACTCAGGTAGCAGAAAATGCTACCCAGATTTGTGAGACTGTGTTTGGATTAACGAGGTTGGGTAGAATAATTATTTTGTATAGGAGGCCGTGTTGGAGTTTAAAGATTATTACAAAATAATGGGTGTCGAGCGGACGGCGACCCAAGACGATATTAAGCGCGCTTATCGAAAGTTGTCGCGGAAATATCACCCCGATGTAAGTAAAGAGCCTGACGCTGAGGAGCACTTCAAAAGCGTGGGTGAAGCTTATGAGGTGTTGAAAGACCCTGAGAAGCGAGCCGCTTATGATCAGCTGGGGATGGATTGGAAGTCGGGTCAGGATTTTCGGCCACCACCTGAATGGGATCAGGGGTTTGAGTTTCGTGGCGGTGGCTTTACTGATGGTGATGCTTCGCAGTTTAGTGATTTTTTTGAATCACTGTTTGGTCGTGCCAATGCGGCACGGGGGCGAGCGGGTGGTGAGCATTTCAGTATGGGGGGTGAGGATACTCATGCCAAGGTGTTTATTAACCTTGAGGATGCCTACCATGGGGCGACTCGCACGATTACTTTACGACACACCGAGCTGGGGGCTGATGGTCGTCCACAGCTGAAGAATCGAACGCTGAATGTGAAGATTCCGAAAGGGGTGCACCAGGGGCAGCATATTCGATTGTCCGGGCAGGGCGGTGCGGGTGCTGGCCAAGGAAAAGCGGGGGATCTCTACCTTGAGATTGAGTTTGAACCCCACTCTTTTTATCGAGTGGAGGGGCGTGATGTCTATCTTGATCTGCCGGTGGCACCTTGGGAGGCGGCACTGGGTGCAAAGGTGAGTGTGCCGACTCCGGGTGGTAAGGTTGAGTTGAAGGTTCCACCCGGTTCATGCTCTGGCGCTAAGATGCGCCTTAAGGGTAAGGGGATTCCGGGTAAATCGGTTGGTGATTTTTATGTGGTGTTGCAGGTGGTGCTGCCGCCTGCTGAAAGTGATGAGGCAAAAGCTTTGTATCGAGAGATGGCACAAAAGATGGCGTTTAATCCACGCGCTGCACTGGGGGTTTAGATGACGGTTACATCCTATGTCTTTAGTGGTTATATTGTTGAGGAGGAGCTTGAGCTATCACTCAGTGAGTTGAGTCAGCTCTGCTGTGTTAATGCCGAGTGGTTGATGGCTCTGGTAGCGGAGGGGATTATTGAGCCGCTGGAGCCGCCGCATGGGGGGCGTTTTGCGGGGGCTTGTATCCAGCGAGTTCGAGCTGTTCAGCGCTTACAGCGTGATCTGGGTGTTAACCTTCCGGGTGCGGCCTTGACACTTGAACTGCTCGATGAAATTGATCTGCTGCGGACGCGGCTTGCGGCGCTTTCTCCTCGCGAAGTATAATTTCACTTTGTTTGGTGGGGCTTGGCGAGGTGTCGCTTTATTGGATAGGTATAAAATTATGGGTGATGTTTTACATATTGTTTGTCCACACTGTGATGCTACTAACCGAATCCCAGCGAGCCGTGTGGGTGATGGTCCTCAATGCGGAAAGTGCCATCAAGCACTTTTTAGTGGCCGCTCGGTGGCATTGACTACGGCAACATTTGCGACCCATGTCGGGCGTAATGATATTCCGGTATTGGTGGATTTTTGGGCTCCTTGGTGTGGCCCTTGCAAATCGATGGCTCCTGCTTTTGAACAGGCGGCAGGGCAATTGGAACCTGGGGTTCGTCTGGCCAAAGTGGATACAGAAGCCGAGCAACTGTTGGCAACTCAGTATGGTATTCGTAGTATTCCCACTCTGGTGTTGTTGAGGGGTGGGAAAGAGATTGCCCGCCAACCGGGTGCCATGAGTGCGGGTGATATTGTGGGTTGGGTGCGCTCGCAGTTGTCGTGATGCTGGTTTTTTGGTTGCGTGTCCGTAGTACAGATGGTCTCTCACTTAGGCAACAGAAAGTAGCGGGCTAAATCGATACATTTAAAGTCTCAAGCTGATGTGTTCATAATGATAGAAGTACCCGTAAGAGACCGCTGCAAAAGAGGGTGCTGATAAAAAAATCTAAGCTCCGGCTTTTTGCGTTGGCAAACTTGTGAGTAGCACGCTATTCCCTCTTAACTAGCTAAACGTTATCTCTTTTTTCTCCAGCACCCTCTTTTGCAAAGGTCTCCATATAATATTTCGTCACAATCTTGTCATATCTGCTGTGTTACAGTTTTGTCTCATCGGTTGTGTTTAAACTCTAACCCCCGATAGAAACACGTATGCTGCACAAGCGCTTGATTCCACAGCAAAACAAAAAATAGCCACCGAACCTGCGGGTGCGACTAATATTTTTAGTTTCACTGTGAAACCAAGCTCTTACACATCATTTCGCGTTTCTATCTGGGGATTAGGGTTAAGTTTTCCGCTTCCCTTGGGTCAAGTCATGTGTTTGTTAAGGTATTGCTGGGAGTGGTTATGTTATGTCAATAAAGATTTTAATGGTTGAGGATGAAGCGGCTATTCGTGAAATGGTCTGTTTTACGATTACCCAGGCAGGCTATCAAGTGTCGGAGGCTGAGAGTGTTGCCGATGCCCGTGTGGCGATTGCGGATAGTCTGCCCGACTTGATCTTGTTGGATTGGATGTTACCGGGTGTCAGTGGTATTGAGTATGCACGAGCGCTTAAAAAGGATGAGATGACTAAGCACATCCCGATTATTATGCTGACTGCACGGGGCGATGAGTTCGATAAAATTCGGGGTTTTGAGGTGGGCGCAGACGACTATATCACCAAGCCCTTCTCTGTGAAGGAGCTACAGGCACGCATTAAGGCTGTTTTGCGTCGTAGCGTGCCAGCGCTGGATGAAGAGGTTATTGATGTGGATGGGTTGCAGTTGGATATGTCGAGCCACCGTGTAATGGCCAATGGCCGGTCACTGGAGATGGGGCCGACTGAATTTCGTATGTTGCACTTTTTTATGTCTCATCTTGAACGGGTATTTAGCCGAGGGCAGTTGCTTGATCGTGTCTGGGGTGGCAATGTATATATCGACGAGCGCACGGTGGATGTGCATATTCGCCGTCTACGCAAAGCACTGGAGCCTGAAAAATATGATCGATATGTACAGACTGTGCGCGGAGCTGGCTACCGCTTTTCAACCAAGGTGTAGTGGATGAGTGCGCAATGGGTCGCCGAATTATGGCGAATCGGCTTGTCGCTGCTGGCCGCTCTACTGCTTGGCCTGTTGATTGGGCATGTGTTGCTGTTAATCTGTCTAGTGCTAGTCTTTTTTCTTTTTTCCCACTTGCGTGCTCTGTATCGTCTGGATACTAGGCTGCGCCACTCCAAAAGCTATAATCTGCCCGATGTGGGCGGTGTTTGGGGTGAGGTCTATTATCTTTTTTATCGCTCTCAGCAGCGCCAGCGCAAGCGTAAGAAATTACTCGTAAGCTATCTTAATCGTTTCAAAATGATGACTAAGGCGATGCCGGATGCCACTGTGGTGCTGCGTCAAGATGGTGAAATTGAGTGGTTTAATAAAGCGGCACAGCGCCAGCTGGGGTTGCGCCATCCACAAGATCTTGCACAACGGATTGATAACCTGATTCGTGTGCCCTCGTTCATTGCATTTCTTCGGAACAAAAACAGTAGTGAACCACTCGAGCTCCCCTCGCCCAGTCACGACAATGTGACACTTTCACTGGTTGTGGTCCCCTACGGAAAGGATCGACGTTTGTTGGTGGCGCGTGATGTGACACAGCTGCATCGTCTGGAGGAGACGCGTCGTGACTTTGTAGCCAATGCTTCTCATGAGCTGCGGACCCCATTGACGGTGATTAATGGCTATCTTGAGGTGATGACTGACCTGCCAGAGAGTGATCCTTTCAAAAAACGCTGGGGCTCCCCGGTGCAGGTGATGCACGAGCAGAGCTTGCGAATGACCTCGATAGTGGAAGATCTATTGATGCTTTCCCGGCTGGAGACCGGGCCGAGAGAGGTGCATGAGGATGTGATTGATATCCCCTCTATGGTACGTATTGTGGCGGAGGAGGGGCGGGTGTTGAGTGGTGATAAAAAACAGCCCATTACGGTCGATATTGATGACTCGATCTGGTTGCGAGGCAACCAGGCACAGCTGTTCAGCGTTTTTACTAATATCCTCTTCAATGCCGTCCATTACACCCCTCCGGGTGGTGATATTTTTATCCGCTGGTATGCGACTGACGCGACTGTTTTTTTTGAGGTGGAGGATTCGGGCGTGGGTGTGGCACCGCAACATATTTCCCGTTTGACTGAGCGATTTTATCGGGTGGATGTTGGACGCTCCCGTGATGCCGGGGGAACCGGCCTGGGTTTGGCGATTGCTAAACACATACTGGAAAACCATGATGCACGTTTGACCATTGAAAGTACGGTCGGTAAGGGGAGTATTTTCCGTGGCTGCTTTCCACTAAACTTGGCGGCAAAAAAACCGAAGCGTGAAACGCCTGTTGCAGCGTCATAAAACTGTCATAAAAGCTTAATACTACTGTTACTTAATGTGAGAATAATAGGGCGATCAATTTTTGATGCGTTCAAACTGTAATATTGGGGAGATGAGATGAAGATATTCAAGAAGCTGGTTGCAGGTAGTGTTGCATTTGGCCTGATGTCAGGTGTTGCGGTTGCCGGTGCCGAGGTGGATCAGGCATTACCTGATTATGAGCGCACAAGTGGTGTGTCAGGAAATTTAAGCAGTGCCGGCTCTGATACGCTGGCCAATTTGATGACGCTCTGGGCTGAGGAGTTCAAGCGAGCCTATCCTAATGTGAATATCCAGATTCAGGCGGCAGGTTCATCAACCGCACCGCCTGCGCTCAGTGAAGGCACTGCCAGTATGGGGCCGATGAGTCGCAAGATGAAGAGCAAGGAAATTGAGTCTTTCGAGAAAAAACATGGTTACAAGCCAACGGCTGTTCGTGTTGCTATCGATGCACTGGCTGTCTACGTGCACAAGGATAATCCCCTGGAAGGGTTAACCATTCCTCAGATTGATGCCATCTTCTCTTCCACACGCAAGTGCGGTGCGGATGCCGATGTGCGTAAATGGGGTGACCTGGGCCTGACGGGTAGTTGGACTGACCGGGATATACAGCTGTTTGGCCGTAACTCTGTTTCAGGTACCTATGGCTACTTTAAGAAAAAAGGGCTGTGTAAGGGCGATTTCAAAAATACCGTTAACGAGCAGCCGGGTTCGGCTTCCGTGGTACAGTCAGTCACCGCTTCGCTGAATGCCGTTGGTTATTCCGGTATCGGCTACAGAACGGCTGGTGTGAAGCTGCTGCCCTTGGCTAAAAAAGCAGGTAAGCCATTTATTCCGGCAACGCTTGAGACTGCAAGCTCGGGTAAATACCCACTGTCACGCTACCTGTATGTTTATGTAAACAAACACCCAAACAAAGCACTGCCACCCATGGAGTATGAGTTCCTTAAGCTAGTGCTTTCTAAAGTGGGTCAGGGGGTCGTAGTGAAGGATGGTTATGTGCCCGTATCGGCTGCGATTGCCGAAAAAGAGCTGGCCAAGTTGCGTATCTCTCACTAGAGCAGCCCGCTTCAGTGGACAAAATAGAACCCGCTTCTGCGGGTTTTATTTTGTCACAAAAAACAAATAATAGCGTGGGTATTACCCTATTAATTCTGTGAATTCATACGGTTAAACACGGATGGCGAAAAGCTCGTGACGTTGCTGTCACATTGCTGTCATAATTGGCCGTTAAATTTGCCTCCACAACAATAGTGGCTATGTATTATGACTGCCAAGATAGATATAAATAAAACGGCTGCAGCGCGGCTGCGCCACAACAAGAGACGCATGGTGAAAGATGTGCTGGCTCGGTATGCCGTTACTGTCGGTGGTGCCAGTGTCATTTTGGCGATTGCGCTGATCTTCTTCTACCTGTTCTTTGTGGTGGTGCCGCTCTTCAAATCCGCAGAGATTGACCCTGTGGCCAGCTATAGTGTGGAGAGTGCGGGTAGTAGTGAAACACTCTACCTGGCGATGGAAGAGCAGTCTGAGATCGGTGTGCGCTTTACCCGCTCAGCGGTTGCCGAGTTTTATAATCTGGACGATGGTTCACTACGCTATCGTGAAGAGATCGAGTTACCTGCCGGTGCGGCGGTAAGCTCTTTTGCTTCCGCAGCGCTTGAGCATGGCTTGGTTGTTTACGGGCTCTCTAACGGTCAAGCGGTGGTGGTTAAGCACCAATACAAAGTCACTTTCCCAAATGATCAGCGTAAGATCACCCCGCAAATTGCTTACCCCTTTGGCGAGGAGCCCATCACTATTGATGATGAGGGCGATATCCTGAGCTATATCGCTTTTCAAAATGGTGAAGAGGAGGCGACCATTGCCGCCGCGACCAACGATGGTCGGTTGCTGATGACGCATCTCATCAAAGAAGAGTCGATGATGGATGAGGGGATGTTCGATATAGAACAGGAGAATCTCACACTCAATTATGACTCCAGCACCCTGGACTATCTGTTAATGGGGCAGGAGCAAGATAAGATTTATGCGATTGATCAGAGTGGCGAACTTAGTTTTTTCAATATTCGTGATAAGGAAGAACCCGAGTTAGAGCAGCGTCTGCGTATTGTTGAACAAGGTGCACGGGTGACCACGGCCATGTTCCTAACGGGCGGCATCTCTTTGATGGTGGGGGACTCTACCGGGCGCATCAGCCAGTGGTTTCCGGTACGTGATGAGCACAATAATAAAGTATTGACGCTGATTCGAAGCTTTGACGCGCAAGATAAACCGATCGATAAAATTGCTATAGAGTCTGGGCGTAAAGGTTTTGTGGCCGCAGATCGTGACGGTAATATCGGTCTTTACCATAGTACGGCACATCGGACGCTACTTGTAGAGCCACTGGCCGATACCGCAATTCATGCGATTGCCATTAGTCCGCGGGCTAACGCTATGTGGTTTGAAGACCAAAATGGCAAGATGCAGTTCTGGCGAATTAATAATGAACATCCTGAGGTCTCCTGGTCCTCTTTGTGGGGCGAAGTATGGTATGAGAGCTATGAGGAGCCGGAATACACCTGGCAGTCCTCCTCTTCTAGTAGTGACTTTGAGCCAAAATATAGCCTGGTTCCCATCTCCTTTGGTACCTTGAAGGCCGCCTTCTACGCGATGTTGGTGGCGATGCCACTGGCTATTTTGGGTGCTATTTATACTGCCTACTTCATGGCACCTAAAATGCGCAATATTGTTAAGCCGAGTATCGAAATAATGGAGGCACTGCCGACCGTTATTCTTGGCTTCTTGGCCGGACTATGGCTGGCTCCCTTTATAGAGAGCCATCTACCCGGTATCTTCATTATGCTGATACTGGTTCCTTCGGCCATTATCTTGGCGGCATTCTCTTGGCAGTTTGCCCCCCGCCGATTACGCCATGCGATTCCAGAAGGGTGGGAAGCGGCTCTGTTACTGCCGGTGGTTGTGATCGCGCTCTGGCTCTCATACGGTTTTAGCCCCGCTATTGAAACCGCTTTTTTTGGTGGTGATATGCGCCATTACCTCTCTAATGAGCTGGGTATCGATTTTGACCAGCGAAATGCTCTGGTGGTTGGTCTTGCGATGGGTTTTGCGGTAATACCCACCATCTTCTCCATTGCCGAAGATGCGGTGTTTGGGGTGCCACGTCACTTGAGCCACGGCTCGTTAGCGCTGGGCGCTACTCCCTGGCAAACGATGTGGGGGGTTGTTTTGTTGACCGCAAGTCCGGGTATCTTCTCAGCGGTGATGATCGGATTTGGTCGCGCCGTGGGTGAGACCATGATTGTATTGATGGCAACGGGTAATACACCGATCATGGATATGAGTATCTTCCAGGGGCTGCGTACCTTGTCGGCGAATATTGCGGTAGAGGTGCCTGAGTCAGAAGTCGCCAGTACCCATTATCGAATCCTGTTTTTAGCGGCACTGGTGCTGTTTGCCTTTACCTTCTTCTTCAATACGCTGGCGGAAGTTGTGCGGCAGCGTCTGCGTAAAAAGTACAGTTCACTGTAAGCTGGCTGAATTAAATTAAGTGCTACACCCCGATCCAAATGAGGGATGGTGATGTCTGGTAAGAGTGGTTTTAATAAATGGTTTAGTACGGGCGCACCTTGGGTGTGGATCAGTGCTGGCGCGGTGAGTATTTCGCTGTTGATGGTGTTCGGTGTGCTGTCGCTGATTGCGCTGCGTGGGCTCGGCTATTTTTGGCCGGCCAACCTTGCACAGTTTGAGTATTATCTGGATGCGGATACCTCCATCGTTAAGGTTGGTGAGTTTTATGAAGATGAAATGGTGCCCAGTATTCAACTCCGTGAAGGGGGGCTATACCTGCCTACCGACGATGAGTTAATTAAACGCTACCTGTTCAAAGTCGGGAATCGTGATTTCTATGGTCAGGATTTCCGCTGGCTCATTGAACCCAGCATTGGCGAAATAAGCTACCCTGAAGATTTGATGGTTCTGGAGCGCCATGAATGGGGTAACTTCTTTGGCTACCTTGACCAAGTGAAAGAACATGGCAAGGTGGTTGCCGAGGGGGATGCCGCACGGGAAGAGATGGATAGACGCATGGTGCGGGCACTGGATCTGCACGATCAAATTAAAACTATCGAGAAGGGTGCCATCGGTTCGGTGAATTACCGAATGGAAAAACTACGCTTGGCGAAGCGCACCCTGGAGCTGGATAATGTAACAGACCCCGCGCCCTATGGTCGTCTTGAAGAGGCAAAGCACGAGCTGGATGCCGAATATCAGACATTGATGGGGCAGTTGAATAAGCTCTATGAGTTGAGTAAGCGCGACAGCATTACGGTGAGTGACTCAGAGGGCAATCAAAAAGAGATTTCTCTGCACATGGTGGTGCGCGCCTACTACCCAAATAGCATGGGTGTGTTGGACAAGATGGTGCACTACGTCGCCAAGGTGATTGAGTTTGTCACGACAGATCCCCGTGAAGCGAACACCGAAGGGGGGATTTTCCCGGCTATCTTCGGTACCGTGATGATGGTGATGATTATGACGGTCTTTGTGACACCACTGGGTGTGGTGGCGGCGGTTTACTTGCGTGAATATGCCAAGCAGGGGCCGGTTACCCAGATGATCCGCATTTCGGTTAATAACCTGGCGGGTGTGCCTTCGATTGTCTATGGGGTGTTTGGCCTGGGCTTCTTTGTCTACTTTCTGGGGGGCAGTATCGATCAATTGTTCTTTAAGGCGGCATTGCCCGCCCCCACCTTTGGTACGCCTGGTATTTTATGGTCGTCACTCACCTTGGCGCTGCTGACCCTGCCTGTAGTGATCGTTGCAACGGAAGAGGGGCTGTCACGGATTCCCCGCTCGGTACGCGAAGGCTCTCTGGCACTGGGAGCCACTAAGGCGGAAACCCTGTGGCGAATCGTTATTCCAATGGCGAGTCCGGCTTTAATGACCGGCTTGATTTTGGCCGTTGCCCGTGCAGCGGGTGAGGTTGCACCGCTGATGCTGGTGGGTGTGGTGAAATTAGCACCCTCGTTACCGCTGGATGGCGAAGCGCCTTTTCTGCACCTGGATCGAAAATTCATGCACCTGGGTTTCCACATTTACGATGTCGGATTTCAGAGCCCCAATGTTGAAGCGGCGCGCCCACTGGTTTACGCCACCGCGTTGCTACTTGTTCTCGTGATTATTGCCCTTAATCTGGCCGCAATCGCAATACGTAATCATCTGCGCGAAAAATATCGCGCCCTAGAGAGCTAACGGGATGGCATTATGAGTGATTCTCAAGTGAAGACACACGGCGTCAACATGGACGCACTGGGCCGTAAGGGTCAAAAAAAGTCACCTAAAGATGAAGAGTGTAGCCTTGAAGTAAAGGGTCTGAAGCTCTTCTACGGTGACAAACAGGCGCTAAATGGCATTAATATGCAGATTAGCAAAAAGCGCGTCACCGCTTTTATCGGCCCCAGTGGTTGCGGTAAATCGACGCTGCTGCGCTGCTTTAACCGCATGAATGATCTGGTGGATGGCGTGCGCGTTGAAGGGGAGATCTTGCTGGACGGTGACAATATCTATGCTAAATCGGTCAGCGCGGTGGAACTGCGTCGCCGTATCGGTATGGTTTTCCAGAAGCCCAACCCGTTTCCAAAGTCGATCTACGAAAATGTGGCCTATGGTCTGCGTCTACAAGGTATCAAGGATCGTCGCATTCTGGATGAGTCGGTAGAGAAATCCCTGAAGGGTTCTGCTCTTTGGGAAGAGGTTAAAGACCGCCTGCATGATTCGGCGCTAGGCCTCTCCGGTGGCCAGCAACAGCGTCTGGTGATTGCCCGTGCCATTGCCGTGGAGCCTGAGGTTCTGTTGCTGGATGAGCCTGCATCAGCACTCGACCCGATATCAACATTGAAGATTGAAGAGTTGATCTATGAGCTGAAAAGTGATTATACGATTGTCATTGTGACACATAATATGCAGCAGGCGGCTCGTGTCTCTGACTATACTGCATTTATGTATATGGGTGACATGATCGAGTTTGCTGATACAGATACCCTGTTTACCAACCCAGGTAAAAAACAGACAGAAGATTATATTACAGGGCGTTACGGTTAATAACCCCGGTAGAGAGGAGCAATATAATGGATACAATTGATATCGGTCACCACATCTCCCAGCGCTATAATCAGGAGCTGGAAGATATTCGTAATCAGGTGTTGGCCATGGGTGGCTTGGTTGAACAGCAGTTGGATAATGCGCTACAGGCCCATATTGACCGCGACGGTGAGTTAGCCGAACAGGTAATTAAGGATGATTACCAGGTTAATGCGCTGGAAGTGGCTATCGATGAAGAGTGCACTCAGGTATTGGCTCGCCGCCAGCCTGCGGCCAGTGACCTTCGTTTGATTGTCTCGGTTATTAAAACGATTACCGATCTCGAGCGGATTGGTGATGAAGCGGGCAAGGTTGCCAAGATGACCACGGCACTGGCCGGGCGAGAAAATAACTCTGAGCATGGAATTGAAATTGAGCACCTTGGCAATCGTGTTCGTCAGATGCTGCACGATGCGCTGGATGCCTTTGCCCGTACCGATGTTGATGCCGCACTGAAAGTGGCCCAAGAAGATGTGCGGGTAGATCGGGAGTATGAATCCTTGATGCGTCAGCTGATCACTTACATGATGGAAGATCCGCGCATGATTCGTCGTTCACTGGATTTGATGTGGACCATTCGCGCTCTGGAACGGATTGGTGATCACTCACGTAACATCTGTGAATATGTGATCTATCTGGTGAAGGGGCGTGATGTGCGTCATATTAGCCTAGAGCAGATGGAAGAAGAGGCGGGTAAGCGGTAAGGCTACCTCCTAGGCAATATAAGAGGGTTGATGTACTAGTGCAAAGCTCTTATAAAATAAAAAAGGGGCTCCTGTGAGCCCCTTTTTTTAGGGTTCAAAGTTTTCCGCCACATACTCCCAATTAACCAGTGACCAGAATGCCTCAACATATTGGGGGCGCGCATTGCGGTAGTCAATATAGTAAGCGTGCTCCCACACATCGCAGGTCATCAACGGAATTTTCTTGTCGGTCATCGGGTTATCAGCGTTGCCGGTACTGCCAATCTCCAGCTCACCCTGACTGTTCTCTACCAGCCAAACCCACCCAGAGCCAAAGTGAGTGATACAGGCTTGGCTGAATTGCGCCTTAAAGGCTTCAAATGAGCCAAACTGCTGCTTGATCGCTTCGGCAAGACGGCCAGTAGGTTCACCACCACCCTGAGGGCTTAGGCAGCTCCAGTAGAAAGTGTGGTTCCACACTTGTGCCGCATTATTGAAAAGTGGCCCGGAGGCGTTTAGCATAATCTCTTCGAGTGTCGCCTCTTCAAAATCACTCTCTTCGAGTAAATTGTTCAAGTTGATAACATAGGCCTGGTGATGTTTTCCGTAATGGTATTCAAGCGTCTCAGCCGAAATATGCGGTGCCAAGGCATCTATTGCATAGGGAAGGGGGGCAAGTTCAAAGCTCATGGTGATGCTCCTGTGGTTTTCTGTTGTCAGTGTAGTATCTTTCTATGACTTTATACTCAATTGATTATAATCGCTGATATGAATGCAATAGAACTTAATATTTTCTCCAGCCGTGTTGAGGCTGTTTGTGATGAGATGGGGGCAGTGCTGCGCCGCTCAGCATTTTCACCCAACATCAAAGAGCGGCTTGATTACTCTTGTGCCATCTTTAATCGAGAGGGAGAGCTTTGCGCACAAGCAGCACACATCCCGGTGCACCTCGGTTCAATGGCTTACGCAATGCGCGATATTGTGAATAAGCAGAGGTGGGAAGCGGGAGATATGGTGATTCTTAACGACCCCTATCTCGGGGGGACGCATCTGCCGGATATCACCCTGATTGCACCGGTATTTGTAAATAAACAGCTCTCCGGCTTTGTAGTGAACCGTGCCCACCATGCAGACATTGGTGCGGATGCGCCGGGATCGATGCCGCTCTCAACACATCTTGACCAAGAGGGGGTGGTAATACCACCCACCCGCTTGCTTTGTCGGGGTGTGGTTGATGATCAAATAATGCACTCAATACTGAGCGCATTGCACAATGGCGAGCGTGCACGCGGTGATTTTTTAGCACAAATCAGTGCCAACCGTCGTGGTGTTGAGCGATTGAGCGCATTGATCACCCGTATGGGCGAAGCGCAATTTGTAGCAGGGCTGGATGAGTTGAATGAGTATGCAGCGCGACTCTCTCGCGTAGCACTGAGAGATATTCCCGATGGTGAATATCAATTTACAGACCTCATGGATGATGATGGTCATGGGCAGCAGGATATTGTTATTCACTGCTCAGTAAGGGTTAAAGATGGCCAAGTCACCGTCGATTTTAGTGGCACCTCAGCACAGGTGGCGGGCAACATTAATGCACCATTATCGGTAGCTGCCGCCAGTGTCTATTATGTGTTCCGCTGTCTGATGCCGGTACAAACCCCCGCTTGTGCCGGAAGCTTTCGACACATTCGACTACAAGCACCCGCAGGTTCGCTACTGAACGCGCGCTATCCTGCCGCAGTCGCTGCGGGCAATGTAGAAACATCCACGCGGGTGGTTGATGTGGTGATGGGTGCATTGGCGCAGGCCATTCCTCAGCGTATTCCTGCCGCTAGCCACGGCAGCATGAACAACTTGGCTATGGGGAGTCGTGAAGCAGTGGCTAGCTGGGACTACTATGAAACCATGGGCGGTGGTATGGGTGCCAGCATACAAAATGCGGGGCAAAGTGCGGTGCAAACCCATATGACTAATACCTTGAATACCCCGATTGAAGCCTTGGAGATGAGCTATCCACTGCGGGTCAGGCGCTATGCTATTCGCCGTCACTCAGGTGGTGCGGGGCAGCGGCGGGGTGGTGATGGTCTGGTGCGTGAATTTGAGTTTTTGAAGCCCGCCTCGTTTACGCTGCTGAGCGAGCGGCGGCGTCATCGGCCTTGGGGCTTAAAGGGTGGCCTGGCCGGTCTGGCTGGAAAAAACCAACTCAATGGACAGCCTATTGAGGGTAAAGTGCACGGTAATGTACAAGCTGGTGATCGGCTTTTAATTGAAACGGCCGGTGGTGGTGGCTGGGGACCCTCAAAGCAAGGAGTGGATGATAGTGAAAAGACGTGAACTGTTAAAGGGGATGCTGGTTATAGCGGCAGCTCCGGTAATTTCCCCCTATGCTTGGGCTGCGCCCTCGCCGTTAAAGATAGAGAAAATTGTGATGAGTGATGCAGAGTGGCGACAACGGCTTGACCAACAGCAGTACCAAATATTACGCAAAGAGGGCACCGAACGTGCCGGTAGCAGTGCACTGAATGATGAGCAGCGTGAAGGGCTCTACCACTGTGCAGGTTGTGATTTACCCCTCTTTCACTCGGATATGAAATATGAAAGTGGCACGGGTTGGCCTAGTTTTTTTGACACGATAGAGGACGCTATTGAGACCAAGCTGGACTTCAAAATGATCTATCCGCGCACAGAGTACCACTGCGCACGGTGTGAGGGGCACCAAGGGCACCGGTTCAAGGATGGCCCGGAACCTACTGGATTGCGCTATTGTAATAATGGACTCGCTCTGCGATTTGTGGCGGCGGAATAACCGGGTACGGAAATGATTTGACTTACACTTGCAATTCACACTAAAAACAAGGTATTTTATGAGTTCCCCAGGGGTATAGGGTAAATTTCGGGTATGTGTGTATGAATCCATTTAAAAACGAGAGTGATGTGGGGTTGTTATGGGTCTGATTGGTCAAAAGTCATCGGTTGCGGTTTTTATCGATGTGGAAAATATACACTATTCAACCTTGAATAGTTACGCAGAGACACCGGACTGGTCGCGGATTGTAGATGCTTGTAAGGAGTATGGTCGAATCGCTTCGATACAGGCATTTGGCGACTGGGTAAATTTCTCCAAAGAGGTGGCCGAAATCCAGAGAAATGGAATTCAACCGGTCTATGTTCCGTTATCTCAGGACGGAAAATCAAGCCTGGACTGCTATTTAACGGTTTCGGCGATGAAGCTGTTTTTCCAAAACGACACCATAGATACACTGATTTTGGCATCAGGTGATCGTGACTATATCCCTCTGATTGCCGAGCTGAAGGCGATTGGTAAGCAGGTTATTATTCTCGCTGTGCCGGACACCCTGTCACGTGATCTTACGCGCATTGTTGATGAGGTTATCTCATACACCCCCCGTGCAGAAGAGAGAAGTAGTTCGCCGATTCAGGTTGTCGATAAACAGAGCGCCTGTGATTTTGTGGTGGCAACGATAGAGGGGTTGGAAAACTCTTTTAACCACCGTTGGGTTAACTTGGCCAGTATCGGCCTGGCGCTTAAAAAGCGTGATCCGTTATTCACCCACAAAAAATTCAACTACTTGAAGCTGGTGGAGATGCTGGACGACATTCCCGAAATTGAGCTGAAATATGATAACCATGAAAAGACTATCGCACTGGCACGAACAGTCACCGGCAATATTGGCGAGACAGCAACCACACTAAAAGGCTCTATTGTCAATATCAAAGATGGCTATGGCTTTATTAAGCCCGATGTAGGCTGGGATAATATCTTTTTTCACTACAGCAAAGTAATTAATGGCAATTTCACAGAGTTATCTATTGGTGACACCGTCTCATACACGATCTACAACACGGATCGTGGCGAGAATGCAGAGAATGTTAGCCGTTTGTAGTTCTTGCTGCGCTGAGCCAAGCGGAAAAGAGCCTACGGCTCTGTGAACCTACTCCCGCACGGGGCGTTTCTGTAGTTTTCTCTGTAGTGTTCGACGGTGCATTCCAAGACGGCGTGCGGCTTCTGATATGTTGTTATTGCAATCCATCAAGACCTTTTGTAAATGCTCCCACTCTAGGCGGTTGACAGATTTTGGTTTTTGGCTGATCTCCATTGAGGCATCACCCGCTTCACGGCCAAAAGCGTTGATAATCTCTTCGATGTCAGCCGGTTTGGTTAAGTAGTGGGTTGCCCCTAGCTTAACGGCTTCAACGGCGGTGGCGACGCTGGAATAGCCGGTGAGTACAACAATTTTGGTGTGTTTGTCGAGCTGCTTCAACATCTCAACCATCACGAGACCGGAAGGCCCCGGCATATTGAGATCAACAACTGCGAATTCAGGTGGATTTTGTTGAGCGAGTTCACTGCCTTGGGTGACATCATGTGCAAGCACGACCTGAAAGCCTCGGCGCTCAAGTGCCTGACTGAGAACACGGCAAAAAACGTCATCATCATCCACCAGTAACAGTGATGGGCGGTCAACTATTTCGTTGTTATCTTTATCTATTATGGTATCCATGCGGTCGACTCTCAAATAAGTAGCTTTTGTAACGGCAAGGTAATCGCCGTGCAGACACCGCCACCCTCACGGTTGGTGAGCGCTATTTCACCACCTAATCGGTGGATGACTGAATAGGCAAGAAATAGCCCAAGCCCCATTCCCTGGTCGCCCTTTTTGGTGGTAAAGATGGAGCGCCCTATACGGGCATTGGTCTCATCATCAATGCCAGTCCCTCGATCAAGAACCGTTAACTGGAGCAGGTTTTCATGCCATTGTGCGGTGATCTCGATATCATGGGGTGATGCGTCAGCGGCATTATTAAATATGTTGATAAGTGCCTGTGTCAATGTCTGCTCTGCAATTAATAACGGCGCTGGTTGCTCAGCATTCAGGTTGATCAGCAGTGAAATGCCAGGGCGCATCTGTTGCCACTGGTGAATAATTTCATTCAGGTATTCATCCAGTGGTAGGCTTTTTCCTGATGCGGCTTGCAGCTGCCCCGCCGAGGCTGAAAGCGTAGAGAGCGTCTCTTTGCAACGCTGCACCTGTGAACGTAGGGTGGATAATTGCTCACTGAGGGCTTTGTCATCTGCATATTGGTGTTCCAATTCGCTGGCTAATATGGCAATGGTACCCAAGGGGGTGCCCAACTCGTGGGCTGCCCCCGCTGCCAGTGAGCCGAGCGCCACCAGCTGCTCGTCACGCAGTGATTTCTCTTTTGTCTCGGCAAGAATATGGTCCCGTTCACGCAGGGTATGTCCCATTTTTGCAGCAAATGTAGCAATTAGCGCAGCACTGATGACAAAACCCCACCACATGCCAATAATGTGGATATTGAAGTGTTCCGTCGTATGGTGCTCGAGTGGAATAAAGGGCTGATAGTTAAAGAGCAAAAAGCTGTAAGCGGCTATGGTGAGCAGTGCAATACTCCAAATATAGCGCATTGAGAGCACCGAGGCGGCAACCACTAGGGGGAGCAGAAACATCAGTGTGAACGGATTGGTGGAGCCGCCGCTAAAATAGAGCAGCAGGGTTAAGATGGCGACATCCAGAATCAGCTGAATAAAGAAACGTGAATCGGCAATGGTTTCCATCTTCTTGATATGCCACCCTGTCCAGAGTGATAAACCGCTCCAGACCACAAGGATTAGTAGCAGCGGCCAGATTGCAGATTGCAGGTGCAGCGTAAAGGTGACAATTAGTAAGGTAAACAACCAGCTGCCGATGGCAACGCCCCTGAGTACCAGTAAGCGGCGCATGTTGAGGTGCGTGGTGTGTTGGTGTACATCGTGTGGATTCTGTTTCATAACTAGCGGATTGTAAAAGATTGATATGAAAAAACAACGTGTCATTATTATTGGAGCCGGGGCGGCGGGTTTGAGTGTTGCCCAACAGCTCCAGGGCCCGTGTGAGGTTATTCACCTAGAGGCTCAGGCGTCTGCGGGTGGGCGTGTTAAAGTGGTCTCATTTTCAGGGTTAATACTCGATAGCGGCGCACGTTTTTTACACCATAAAAAACGGGGACTGTATGCACAGGCCAAGCAGCGCAAGTGGCTGGCAAAGTCAGGGAAGGTGGCCATGATTATGAAAGGGCGCTATCTGCCCGCCTGGCGATTTGCGCTGTTTCATATCCTGCCCAGCCTACAGAAGAGCAAGCGTTTAATGCGTGCCTTTTATCGAAACAGTGACCCGCAAAAAACCATTGAAACATTGATTGTTGAGCAAGGGATGAATGAGGCGACAGCTAACTTTTTTCGGCAAGTGCTCGGAGGGTTGCTCGGTTGCGATGTGGCACAGGTAGCCGCTGTGCCACTCCGTGACAGCTTTAAAGCGGCTGGAGTTGATGTGGAGCAGGATCTGATTAGCCAGCCACTCAAACAGCCACTGGCTGAACTGTTACGCGAATGTTATGGGGCACAGATGGCATCAGTATTACTTGGGCGGCGGGTGGTTGAGGTGGACTACCGTGAGGACGAAGTGAAGGTGCGCTGTGCCAATGGCGATATTTTCATGGCTGATAAAGTAGTGGTCACAGTGCCACTGGCTATTCTTAAACGACAACAGATTCAATTTACACCACCTTTGCCGACGCAACATCAGCAGGCGATTGAATGCCTCGGTATGGGGCAGGGCGGGGTACTCTTTTTGCGTTTTAAACAGCGCTTCTGGAAGAGCGGTCTGAGCCAGTTGATCAATGTTGATAGTCCATGCCACTTCTGGATGCCCGATAAAAAAAGCCCAGTTATAATGGCTTTTTATGTGGCTGATGAGAGCGACCTACGGGAGAGTGCTCACTATCTGTCGCTGATACTGCAGACACTGGGTGATGCTTTTCAGTGTGATGCAGCAGCACTACTTGATGAACATTACCATGAGAATTGGTCAGATAATCCGGCGATTGGTGGCCTATACAGCTATGATCGGATCGGCTCTGAGGGGGCGAGAAGTGCACTGCAACAGCCGGTTGATGAACGGCTATTTTTTGCGGGGGAGGCGACAGTAGAAGGGCACTTTGCCACGGTAGAGGGTGCCATTGCATCGGCAGAGCGGGTAGTGGCGCAGCTTTGATAGCCGGATAACTCATAATGAAAGCCCTTCCCTGTCCGCCGCTTGGCAGAGTGAGTGTGCTGCGTGTTATCTCTCTAGGTAGGTGTAGCCACTTAACCCGATCTCCAGCTCTTGTTGAAAATATTGGCACTGCTCTTTAGTTAATTTTGCTGCGGCGATTTTTAGCCGATAGCGGGTGAGCAGTGCTTCTACTTCAAAGTGTACACTTTTCAATACCGACTCGACGGTATCCCCATGCAGAGCGTCACTTAGCTGATAACTTCCATCCGGATTGACGGTGATATGTACGGAGTTGGTGTTACCAAACAGGTTGTGCATATCACCTAAAATCTCCTGATAGGCTCCCACCATGAAGATGGCAAGCAAGTAGGGTTCGTCGGGCTTGATGCTGTGGAGTGGTAGGCTGTGCTCAATGCCGCCACTGTGAATGTAGTGGTCGATGCGACCATCTGAGTCACAGGTGATGTCGGTGAGCATGGCGCGGCGCTCGGGTTGTTCGTCAAGGCGGTGGATTGGCATAATGGGGAAGAGCTGCTCAATTGCCCAAACATCAGGAATCGATTGGAAAAGTGAGAAGTTAACGAAATATTTATCGGTGAGTTTTTCATTTAACTCATCCAGAATTTCACGGTGGCTGCGGCTATCGGGACGCAGTAGGGTGCGTATTTTGGCGCAGCTGGCAAAGTAGAGCTGCTCAGCACGGGCACGTTGTTGTAAGGAAAAAATTCCGTGGGTATACATCTGCTGGGCATCTGCGAGCAGGTGTCCGGCATCGTGGTAGATTTCGGTAATCGATCGTTGGTTGCTGCCCAGCTGTTGTAGCCCTGCCCAGAGGTCATGCAGTAGGGGTGCTTCATTTTGGATTGGGCTGGGTGTTGTGAGTGGTGCGGTGGTTTCACTGTCGATGACATCGGTAACTAATACCGCATGATGGGCGGTCATTGCGCGGCCAGACTCGGTGATTATCGCCGGTTGTGGTAGTGACTCTTTATCGCAAATCTCTTTGAAAGCATGTACTACATTGTGGGCGTACTCATGCAAGCCATAGTTCATCGAGCAGAAGCTACGTGAGCGGGTGCCTTCATAATCGACACCAAGCCCACCACCCACATCAACGGTCTCTATTTTGGCACCTAGGCGATGCAGCTCAGCGTAGTTGCGGGCCGCTTCGCGCATGCCGCGCTGGATGTCTCGGATGTTGGCAATTTGCGAGCCAAGGTGAAAGTGCAGTAGCTGGAGTGAATCCAGTTTTTGGCACGCTTTAAGGCGCTCCACCATGTGTAAAACTTGAGCAGCTGAAAGACCAAACTTAGACTTCTCGCCACCCGTGTTCTGCCATTTTCCGGCACCAATGGAGGTCATGCGTGTGCGTACGCCGATTAACGGCGTAATGCCAAGATTATCAGCCTCCTCAATAATTAACTCTAATTCACTCAGCTTCTCTACAACAATGTAGATGCGGTGTCCCAGTCGACGGCCAATCAGTGCTAGGCGGATATATTCACGGTCTTTATAACCGTTACAAATAATGACACCGCCGTTGGCATTTGAGAGTGCCAGCACAATCATCAACTCAGGTTTGGAACCTGCTTCCAGGCCAACACGTTCAGCGCCGTGATCGAGGATCTCCTGCACAATTGAGTGCTGCTGGTTTACTTTAATGGGGTAGACCGCTGTATAGTTTGCACAGTAGTTGTGCTGCTGCATTGCATGCTGGAAGGCGTCACATAGACTATCAATGCGGTTGTGAAGAATCCCAGTAAAGCGCATCAAAATGGGCAGTTTGAGGCCAGACTGACGGAGCTCGCGGGTAATCTGATCAAGGTCGGCCCCCGGATTGCTGCTATCGCGATCAGGGCGGGCGATGAGATGACCTTGTGAATTTATATCAAAGTAACCATCACTCCAGTGCGGCGTATTGTATAGTTCACGGGCATCTTGCAGTGACCAGTCACTCATAGGGTTCTCATGTTTTGGTGGGAAGAGGTGTCGATTTTAAGTAAACACTAAATACGCTGAACTCAGTTTTTAGCGAGTGGCTGCGGGTTCTATTGACACGTTCGCTTTACAACCGCGTCTAACTGCTTGATCTCTGCGGCGCGCTCACTGTCACTGACATACTCTCGCTCTCCGGTATCGCTATAGCGGAAGACTCTTATCTGCTGCTTTAACGGAATTAACCTTCTCTTAGCCTGTTGGCAGAGACGGGTATTTTCACGGGCAACTTCCTGCTGTTCAGCTTTTTTTTCCATTGACTTTTCACGCTGGCTCTCTGCACTGCTCTTCATGCTCTCCATGCGAGTACGGTAATTTTGGTCGGGGGTGAATTTGTCGATTTTAACTGTTTCAGCGTTCACTTTTGATTGGGGTTTATCACCAAAGTGGACATTACCCTCCTTATCAACCCACTTGTAAATTTCACCCATAGCGGGTAGTGAAGAGAGTAGTATGCTAATAAATAACAGTGATGTAGCCCATTTCATAAAATAATCTCCTACAGTGTTAGGGTAAGGTTATTTGGCGGTTGCTTTGAGTGTATAAGCCATCATAACCAGCCAGTCTATATATTGCACGACTTCCTCTTCTGATAGCGGATCAGGCGCTGATATATGAAGAGAAGGTAGTGTCATGAAAGGCGCAGATATTCCTGAGTCGATTGAGAGAGCGTAATGGGACACAATCACCACCATAATGTTGAAAGTATGGGCGATAGACGGCTAATTATTGCCATCGCTATCAATATGTTGCTGACATTGGCCCAGGTGGTGGGTGGTATTATTTCGGGTAGCTTGTCCCTGATTGCGGATGCTTTACACAACTTCAGTGATGCCACTTCGCTGTTGATCGCTTGGGTCGCCCGAAAAATCAGCCGACAACCGGCTGACCACTTTAAGACGTTCGGCTATAAACGTGCGGAAGTCATTGCAGCGCTGATTAACCTGGTGACGTTAGTGTTGGTTGGGCTCTTTTTGGTTTATGAAGCGATATGGCGTCTATTTGAGCCGCAAATCATTGAAGGGTGGATGGTGGTTGTGGTTGCCAGTATTGCGCTGATTATCGATGTGATGACGGTCATGCTGACTTACCGCCTCTCAAAGCACAGCATGAACATGCGGGCGGCTTTTTTACATAATGTCTCGGATGCACTGGCCTCGGTGGGGGTTATTATTGCCGGAACGCTGATTCTGCTCTACGACTGGTACTGGACAGATACCCTGTTAACGTTGCTGATTGCCGGCTATGTTCTCTATCAGGCCGCAACACTACTGCCAAAGGTGATACATGTTTTGATGGAGGGTTCGCCGGAGGATATTGAGATTGATGAGGTTATTTATGTGATGACGCAGGTTAACGGTGTATCAAATATTCATCATCTTCACCTGTGGCAGCTTGATGAACATAAAAATGCATTGGAGGCGCATGTGGTGATTGATAACTTCTCTGAGATTGAAAGTATCAAGATGGCCTTGAAAAAAGAGCTAGCGGAAAAATATGGCATCACCCATTCAACACTGGAGTTTGAAACTAACCATTGTGGCAGAGGGTGTAACTGATGTGAATGGTTTGTGTCGGCAGGGATAAATCCCGGATGAAAGAGGGAACGTATAGGATATATGTGACTGATTGAGTAAGAAAATAACCCAGCATTGAAGTAAAAGATGTGGAGGCTGTCGGACTTAGGTGATCGTAGCGAGGGAAAGCCATTTTGAGTCCATTTTTTTGATCGTTTGAGGCAAATATTGAGCATATTCAACGAAAATGATCGGAGAAATGGGCCTGAATGGCTTTTCCGCAGTAGATTCACCCTAAGTCCGACAGCCTCCTGATATGTATTAACTCGCAACTCATTATTCCAGATGTCTTTTTTTCTGGAATAATGATTGTCTAATACCATCGGACTTTATGTATTTACTCGCCAACAATCCATATTATGGATAATTAAGCTGGTGGCGAGTTAATACATAAAGTCTAGGTCGGGTCAGTAGTGAGTTCAAACAGGGTGAGGGTGCGATGTTTTCACAGTGGTGTGAGTAACTTTACTAGCGCTTCAATGTTCATATGTTTTTCTACACTATCTGCCATACAATCAATGCCGGCCTCACGCAGGGCGATATAATCGATCGGCTCTGCGCTAGACAGCCCGGCCCACTGTAGCAGCTCTTGACACGCTTCGCTCTGTTCAAATAGCCCGTGTAGGTAGCTGCCGATAATCTGCTTGTCATCAGATATTACGCCATCCTCTTTTCCATCCAGAACCATTAGTGGTCGTTGTAGTGCAGGGCCTTGGCTTACTCCTGCGTGAATCTGGTAGCCGCTGATGTGTGTGTTGCCAAGGGTGAGCTTTCCCGTGCTACGGCGTAATTTTTTATGGGATTTTAGGGTGGTGGAGAAGTCTAACAGCCCCAGTCCCTGGCTCTTTTGCTGCTTGCTTTCGATGCTGTCAGGATCGTGTATGTGGGTGCCAAGCATTTGGTAGCCACCACAGATACCCAGCAGTTTTCCTCCATAACGCAGGTGCTGTTGTAGATACTTCTCCCACCCTTGCTGGCGCAGCCAGTTGAGGTCTGACGCAACATTTTTTGAACCTGGCAAGATGACCAGGTCGGCGGGTGGTGGCGCTTTGCCGGGGGCAACGAAGTGTAGAGCAACTTGTGGGTGCAAGCGCAGTGGGTCAAAGTCGGTATGGTTGCTGATGCGTGGGAGTGTGGGGATGACTACTTTTAAGGGTGCCGCCACGCTACTGCTACTGTGGGTGTTGATGGCATCTTCGGCTTCCAGATGCAGGTTATGCAGATAGGGCAGCGTGCCGAGTACCGGTTTCCCGGTCCGTTGCTCCAGCCAATCGAGTCCGGGCTGTAGCAGGGAGATGTCACCACGAAAACGGTTGATAATGAAGCCCTTGACCCGATTTTTTTCAGATTGACTGAGCAGCGCCAGGGTGCCGACCAGGTGGGCAAATACGCCGCCCCGATCAATATCGGCAACAATAATTACGGGACAGTTTACTGCTTCAGCAAATCCCATGTTGGCAATGTCATTTTCCCGCAAATTAATTTCAGCAGGGCTGCCGGCTCCTTCGACGATCACCATCTCATATTGCTGCTTCAGCCGTTGGTGGGAGGATAGCACGGCTTGCATTGCACTATTTTTGTAGTGGTGATACTCGTGCGCTTTCATATTGCTGAGCGCTTTGCCATGGATGATTACCTGGCAGCCGGTGTCGCTATTGGGTTTTAGCAGTACCGGGTTCATGTCGGTATGAGGTTGCAGGCCACAAGCTTGTGCTTGCAGTGCTTGGGCGCGGCCAATTTCACCACCCTCTGCGGTAACGGCACTGTTGAGTGCCATGTTTTGTGGTTTAAACGGGACAACTTTAATGCCGCGGCGGTGTAGCACCCGACAGATCCCGGTGACCAGGGCGCTTTTACCCGCATCTGAGGTGGTGCCTTGCACCATCAACGTACTCATGATGATGGCCTTGATTGTGGTGCCGCTTTCATAGGGAGTGACTCTCTAGGTTGAGTTTGCTGAGTGCTATTTCAAGCCGCTGCCACTGTGGTTCGTTTTTGGGTAAGCCGAAACGAATGCTCTGTGGGTCATTGAAGAGTCGGGTGAGAATGCCTTCTGTTGCCAGTTGCTGGTGCAGTTTTTCGGCTTGCACGGTTTTAATCCAGCTGAAAAGCGGGGTGGAGCCTGTGGGTGTCAGGTTGTGCTGGCTGAGTAGTTGAGTCAGTCGTTGGCCTTGCAATGTTAACTGTTGGCGAACCTGTTGTTGTTGCGCGTGATCGGACAGTACGGCTTTGGCGACGTGGCGTGCCGGGCCGGAAAGTACCCAAGGGCCAATCAGCTCTGCCAGTGGTAGCAGAATCTCTTCAGTGGCACAGACGAAACCGATTCGCGCACCCGCCAGAGCAAAAAACTTGCCTACTGAACGCAGTATAATTAACCCCGGCAGGTGAGTGTGCCGGGCGATGGAGTGTTGTGGTGTGCAGTCGAGAAAGGCCTCATCCACAATCAACCAGCCTCCGTGCTGTTGTAGTCGCTGGTGCCATGTGAGCAGCTGGGGTTCGCTGAAGCGCTGTGCAGTGGGGTTGTTCGGGTTGACCAGTAGCAATACCTCAAGTTGGTCGATGTGAGCATCAATTTGATCAGCCTCAATCGACACCACTTGGTGGCCATTACTCTGCCATGCATGGCGGTGCTCATTGTAGCTTGGGTGCAGCATTGCGACATGGCTTGTTTTTCGTAGTCGGGGTAGTGTTTGGATCGCCATTTGTGAACCGGCGACAGCTAATAGCGCAGGTGCGTCGTAATAGCGTTTTGCAATCTCTAACAGACCATCATCATCTTCAGGTAGTCGTGACCAAGCTGATTCGGGAATGGCGGGGATAGGCCACGGGTTGGGGTTGATGCCAGTGGAGAGATCCATCCATTGTGGTAACGGAATATTATACTGTTTTGCGGCAGCGCGCAGCTTGCCTCCATGTTCAAGCATGGCTCATGATTCCAATTATGGTGGCGAGGGTCAGTAGAGTCAGCCAGAGCCAAAGGGTGCGCTGTATCAGAGAGGTTGCTCGTTGAATATCGGCCCCTTGGGGTACTTTGTCGCAGCCAAACTGAGGGCGGTCTGTAAGTTGTCCATGATAAATAACCGCCCCTCCCAGTTTGCATTGCAAGGCACCGGCACCAGCACTCATTACCGGGCCACCGTTGGGACTTGCAAGTTGGTGGGCCTGTTTTTTCCAACAAGTTATGGCTTTTGAAAAGTGGCCGCAGAGTGCGTAACTGAAGGCGGTGAGGCGGGCAGGAATATAGTTCAGAAGATCATCCAGATGAGCGGCACTTTTACCAAAATATTCATAGTGCGGTGTACGGTAGCCCCACATAGCATCCAGGGTGTTTACCAGGCGATAGACCACCACGCCAGGGATGCCTGCGATAATAAACCAGAACAGTGCGCCGAAGATGGCATCGTTACCATTTTCCAATGTGGACTCGATAGCCGCACGGCTGATCTGCTGTTCATCCATCTGCTGGGTGTGGCGGCTGACCATATAACCGACCCGGCTACGTGCTAACTCAATGTTGTTATCCTGAAGTGCGTTGTGTACCGCCAGCGCATGTTCATTGAGGCTGCGCGGGGCAATGGCGAAGTAGAGAATGACTATTTCAAATATAATGACATAGGGGTTCAGGTAGGCGGTGCTGAGCAGGGCAGCGACTCCCCCGCATAGCAGTATCATAGCCAACAGACCCAGTAAAACCTGCAGGCGGGAGGAGTGCTGTTTTTTGTTGCAGATTTTTTCGAGTGCTGTTGCCAGTGAGCCAAAACCGACTAATGGGTGCAAACGCTTGGGCTCGCCCAGTTGGTGATCCATTAACAGGGCCGCAAAGATTACCAACAGGCTGGTTAGCATGGTGGAAGATTAGCCTCTTTATTGCACTTGTTCAGTAGCGGCGAGGGGTTGCCCCAGCTATTTTCAAACAGGTGTTGTTGAAGCGGTTCAGCTTGTCGCCAGTTGAGCTGCTCAAGCATGGGTCGTTCGTAGAAGGCATCCACATGACCAATACAGAGAATGGCGATCGGCTTGGCACCTTCAGGTATTTGCAGTAGTTCGGCTAAGGCGTGTGGTTCAAATAGCGAGACCCACCCCAGCCCTAACCCTTCGGCGCGGGCGGTAAGCCACATGTTTTGAATGGCGCAGGCGACCGAGGCGAGATCCATTTCGGGCAGGGTACGGCGGCCAAAAATATGTTGCTCACGCTCGGGCATGAGCGATACCACCAGCAGTTCAGCGGCATCCATAATACCCTCTACTTTAAGGCGTAAAAACGCCTGCTGACGCTCGCCTATGGCTTCAGCGGTCTGCTGTCGCTCTTCTTCCACCAGTTGCTGAATCTGTTGGCGTAGTGCCGACTTGGTAATGCGCAGAAAACGCCATGGCTGCATCAAACCCACGCTGGGCGCGTGATGTGCTGCATCGAGAATATGGATAAGTTGCTGAGTATCCACTGGATTGTGGTTGAAATGACGCATATCACGCCGCTCTCGAATCACTTTGTCGATGGCGTTGCGCTCTGTCTGATTATATCGGTGGGGTGAATTCATTCGGCCATTTTACCCTGTTTAATGGATAAATGGAGAGATTTTGCCTCTGATTATCGCCCACAAAAAACCCTCAAGGCGCTGCGCCTTGAGGGTTGAATGGCCGAAAAACTAAAAAGTTAAGCCTGCTTTTTTCTAAAGTAGCCAAGCCCCGCCAGACCGGCGGCAAAAAGGAACAGAATAGAGGGTGCAGGAACCGGACTTGCGTTAACGTATGTTGTGAACACAGTATCCGTGCCACCACGCTCCGCCCAGCCAGTGCTGTATTGGGTCCACAAGCTACCTTCTGCATAAGGATCCGTGCTCCACTGAACCCGGATGCCAGTATTCCTGTATGGACTGGGTAGCGGGCTATAAGTTAAATCATTACTCAGCACGAAAGCGTACATTGAACCTGCGGTGAGGAATATATTTTCAGAAGTGAGATCCAGAGATTGCAGCGTGGATGCACCGCTGAGCAGAACGCTGGTAGTTCCCAGAACAGTGCCGGGCATGTCAGTGCCCCACTCTACTAGTGAGATATAGGCGGTCTCATCACCTGTGAAGCCAACACCCCGGTTAAGTCCCAATGGAACATCCAGTTGCGTCAATTGGCCGGTAATCCCTGCAGTAAAGGTCTGTGCCTGCTGGAGATCACTCCAAAAAGCAACACCGCCATCGGTTGCAGCTTGTGACTGATCGATAATAGGTGCGGCGGCTACACTTGCAGTGCCGCCAATGGAGAGTGCTGCCAATAGGGTTATATTTCGTAAAAGCGTGTTCATTTTATCTACTCCTTTCCAAGTTAAAACAACTGCCGTATAGCTGACTACATTTAGCAATTGTTAGGCCAGAAATATAAGTAATTGAAATATTTAAAAATAAATAACTACTTTTTAAAGGATGAAAAAGAAAGTGTCAGCTTTTTCGACGCTATTTCTATTTGGCTTGGTTTTATTCAGAGGGTGTTGAGGGCTGCATTCGTAAAATAAGCAGCGAGTAGCGAAGGGCCTCTTGCAACATTTTGTGTACGCCCAGCATGGGCATGAACTCATGAGGTGAAAGTCCTCTGTAGGAAGATCACCGTCGAACACCGTGTTGTTAGTAGACGATAACTACTAGCGAATGGCAAGGGCCAACCCGCGAGGGGC
>JAKIVC010000035.1 GCA_021647245.1 Gammaproteobacteria bacterium | reverse complement strand
TTGGCGCTTTACGACAGAAGATGCACGAATAAAACTGAAGCAACTTTATCCGTGCATCACTCATGACAAGTGTTAATTGATGATGGCAATTCCGTATTAGGCAATATCACCTTGGAGGAGTACTAGGCTTTCAGTTGACCCCCGTAGTGGAGTAACCCGGCGTCACCACGTGCATGAGAGTGGTCTACAGAGAGTGCTGAGGGTTGCGGCCCAGAAGGCGGATATTCAGAAGAAGGTTAATTGTCACTCTTTACGCCATAGCTTTGCGACACATCTTTTAATGTCAGGGCAGGATATTCGCACGGTACAGGCGTTATTGGGGCACGCGGATGTTTCGACTACGATGATTTATACCCATGTGCTGAATCGCGGTGGCCACGCTGTTATCAGCCCGCTTGATCGAATTTAGTGGACTATTGATATGAGGTAGATGCCTGTTAACGGGGTAAAATCGCAGTACATCTGTGTAACCACGTACTTGCTCCTAACCCGGATCATTCGTAAGCATCGTGCGACCACCACAAGACGTTATCGCGAGCTAAATAAAAAAGAAAAAGGGGCAAGATGATGCTTGCCCCCTTTTTCTTCTGCGGGGTACGGCCAATAATCCGTTTACGGCCCTTAAATGGGGTTGTCTTGGTCAATAAAGTGGTGCTGTAAGCCAAACCGTTCAGAGAGGTGTTCACCCAGTGCTTTTATGCCGTATCGCTCTGTTGCGTGGTGCCCTGCGGCGTAGAAGTGAACCCCAAGCTCTGTAGCATTATGAAAACTCTGCTCAGATGCCTCGCCGGTTAAATAAGCATCGGCACCCTGCATCGTCGCTTGTTCAAGGTAGCCTTGTGCGCCACCACTGCACCAGGCAATTTTTTTGATGATACGGTTATTTCCGGCAATATGAAGCGGCTTGCGACCCAGTACTTCCGTTATCCGCTGTGCAAAGATCTCTCCGGCACAGGGCTGATTCATCACCCCCATAAGGGCGATGCCATTGGCAAAACTGCTCTCTATTTTCAGGTTTAATACCTTTGCCAATTCAGCGTTATTGCCCAGCATCGGGTGTGCGTCTAGCGGTAAATGGTAGCCCAGCAGGCTCACGTCGGCCTGTAGAAGTGTTTTCACTCTTCGCTGTTTAATGCCAACGATCGCTTGAGCCTCGCCCTTCCAGAAGTAGCCATGGTGTACCAATATGGCATCGGCTCCTTCGATGATGGCCTGGTCGAGTACAGCTTGACTTGCCGTCACGGCGGTGACAATTTTACTCACCCGCTTACGCCCCTCAACCTGCAAGCCATTGGGTGCGTAGTCATTAAACTGTTCAACCACTAATAGTTCATCGATATATTTTTCTAAAGTGCGCAATTCGATCATCTTTTCGCCTATAATTCCCTATCGTTTAATCATATGAGTTCGCAACCAAAAATAACATGCATCAAGAAGGTTTTTTATCATTCATCTATCGTTACGTGGTGCTGGGGCTTGCGGTCGCGTTTCTGACTCTGCTCATCCTGTTTTATCTCTACCCTGAGATTTTTCGGGGCGAACACAAGATAGCGGTCATTGAGGCAACACCACACACCACCGCACCTGCTTCTTATGCTGATGCAGTGCAAGCGGCCGCTCCGGCCATTGTTAACATCTACACCACCAAAGTCATCACCGAAAAGAACCCCTATTTTGACGACCAGCTACTCAAGCGTTTTTTTGGCAACCTGCTGGTGCCACGCCATCGACTGGAGCGGAGCCTTGGGTCCGGGGTTATTATCAGCCAAGAGGGTTATCTGCTTAGTAATTACCATGTGGTTGAAAATGCCGACGAGATTTTGGTGGCACTGCAAGATGGCAGAACCACCGAAGCACAGCTTGTGGGTGGCGACCCCGATACTGATTTGGCGGTACTTAAGATAACACTTGACCAACTGCCGGCCATTACACTCGGCCACTCTGAAAAACTCAGAGTAGGTGACATCGCTATGGCGATTGGTAACCCCTTTGGTGTGGGTCAAACCGTCACCCTCGGAATTATCAGCGCAACCGGGCGCAGCGACCTTGGCATCACCACCTTCGAGAATTTCATTCAAACGGATGCGGCGATCAACCCTGGTAATTCAGGAGGTGGGCTGATTAATGCTTATGGCGAGTTGATTGGCATCAATACCGCCATTTTCTCCCAATCGGGAGGCTCTCAAGGAATTGGATTTGCGATACCGATCCATGTTGCCCGTGCCACCATGGAGCAGATCATCGCTCAGGGCTATATTCCCCGAGGCTGGCTGGGGTTTGATACCCAAAACCTGACACCACAACTGCTCGAAACATTCAACCAGGCGAACTTAAGCGGTGTCTTGATAAACCGTGTCTACCGTAACAGCCCGGCACATGCCGCCGGTGTCAGGCCCGGAGATGTGCTGATAGAGCTTAATGGAAAACCCGTCAGAGAGAGCCGCCAACTCTATAGAGAGGTCATTCAGCTCCCTCCTAACAGTGAGGTTATGCTGAAAGTATTACGGGGGAAAAACATCTACCCACTCTCGAGCACTGTAATACAGCGACCCGAAGAGTTTAATCCCTAGGAGGCTGAATGAGGTCAGCTGAAAGTGTGCAGGGGGATGCCATTAATAGCCCCCTGCCCGGGTATTTCATAAATTTTCGCAAGCTCATGCAATGTTCGGGCTATCTGCCGTTTAGAATTTTTTCTGTTTGATGTAACTTAGCGCTAATAATCGCGAATGACAGTGTAAGCCGGTGATGGAGCTTGACGGTATGAGCAATGAAATAGACAATCTTGTTGATCAATTGGTGGAAGCACATCAGGGCGTTGAGCCTGAACCTAACCCACTGGTCAAAATAGCACCGCTGCTGGTGGGTGTGGTGGGCTATATGGCCAGTGTGGTGATGTTAATTGGCCTGCGATCGGACTGGCAGGCGATGATAACCGGGCCGGTAACTTATCAAGTTGAGCTATTACTTTCGCTGTGTGTGGGAGTATCCGGGATGCTGGCGACTGGCTGGTTGCGTATCCCGTATACTATAAATCAGCGTTTAATTGTCTCTTCAGCGCTGCTTTGCGGCGTTGCTTTTATCGGCTTTGAGCTCTTCCGTTTGGTTAGCGAAGGGGTCTCCCTCGCCTCTGTCAGCTCCTTTATCTCGTGTTATCAACACAGCCTCTATCTGGCCACACTGCCGACTATCGCTTTGGTGATGACTCAACGCTCAGGCTCCACCACTCATCCCTACCTCTCTGCGCTCATGGGGGTGTTTGCTATCGCAGGATTTGCCTGGATTGGCTTACGCCTGACCTGCGAGGTCAATCTGGCGGGACACAATGCGATTGTTCAGTTGTCGCCGTTTATTTTATTGGGCATGGCGATGGGATTGGGCGCCAAAAAAATCTATCGCTGGTAAGGGGTTAATTCTACTGCCGCAGCATCTCTTTTAGCTTGGCTGCCGTGCGATGGGCCGATACCTTTACCGCAGAGATAGAGAGCCCTGTCTGTTCTGCTACTACCTTCACGCTATGCCCTTCGATACGCACCTTTCTGAAGATACACCGTTGTTGCTCTGTGAAGTGGCTGAGCATGCGCTCTAAATCTTCGTCGCTTTGGAATTGATCCAACGGATCACGTTGCTCTGCTATCGTCTCATCCAGTGGCGCTTTCATATGACCCATTGATGAGTAGTAACGACTGAGAAAGTCCGCCCGTCGATAGCGGATAATGGCATTCACCCAGGGGCGAAAAGGCTGCCCCGGCATGTAACGCGCCAGTGATTTATGAATGCCCAGCAAAATATCCTGCAACAGATCGTCCACCCAATCCGCGTTGGCCAGTCCGGGGGCGATGATTTTTTGGATATAGGGGATCAGTTGCTTCAATAAAGTGTGGTAGGCCTGCTTATCACCCGATTGAGCGGTGGTGGCCAGTTGATCCCAGTCACTGTGCTTTTCATCCATAAAATATGGTTAACCAAAAAATATTGTAACCAAAGGGTGAAATCGAAGAATGACAGGGTGTACACCCTTTTTCAACAACCCTACCACTTGGAGATTACGACATGATAACGGTAAAAATATTTAAATCAATCGCAGTACTTTTTCTGCTCCTATCCCTTTCCAACACCGCCTTTGCGGCTGAAGGCATGAAAACATATCAACCGGAGCGCTTTAATCATGCTCAGTACCACGACAAAATGATTGTGGTCGATATTTATAAAGATGGCTGCGGCACCTGTGCTAAACAGAAGCCTGCACTACAAGCTGCACGTGAGATGTATCCTGATGCGGCGTTTTTTCGTGTCGACTTTGCCCGTGATAAAGAGGCGGTCAAGCGCTTTCGTGCTGTTAAGCAGAGCACGATTATTGTATTCAAGGGTGATCAAGAACGCGCTCGCTCGATGGGTGAGACCAATAAAGAGAAGATTTTACAGATGATCGCCAAGGGTGCTTCATAGCCAGCCACTCTGATTATTGGGGGTGCAGTCATCTGCACCCCTTTTTTTACATGAAAGATGGAATACTTATTGGGGCGTGGCTATGACTAGCTTTTTTTTAGCTTATATTGCAGGGGTGGTTACGATACTTTCACCTTGTGTTTTGCCGCTGTTGCCGATCATTTTAGGTAGCTCGATTAATGAGCATAAAAGGGGGCCGCTGTTTTTAGTGGCGGGGCTGATTATCTCTTTTACTTCGTTTGGTATGATTGTCTCAACCATCGGTTTTTCGATTGGTCTGACCACTTCAGTGTTACAAACCCTCGCAGCAAGCATCATGATTTTATTTGGTGCTGTATTAATTTTTAACCCCCTCTATGAACGTTTCTCTGTTATGGCATCCGCATCCACCAGTGGCATCAATAGTAAAATATCGACCCTGCGTTTTTCTGGTGTTCAGGGGCAGTTTGCTCTGGGTATTTTGCTGGGTGCGGTTTGGTCACCTTGTGTCGGGCCAACACTGGGGGCCGCGATCACCCTTGCCGCACAGGGTGAGAGCCTCATTTATGCGGCAACCATTATGCTACTGTTTTCGATTGGCACCTCAACACCCATTCTGGCCATGTCATTTGCCTCTCAAAAAACCATGCTGAGGATGAAGGGCCAGATGATGAGAGCCTCAAAGTGGATGAAGCCGACGATGGGTACTCTTTTTGTTGTGGTGGGCGTGATGATTCTGACCGGGTTTATGATCACTATTGAGGAGACGATGCTCAATATTATGCCCGCTGCCATGACCGATTTTATCTATCGGTTTTAAACGTGCTCCAGGAGGCTGAGGTTAAAAGCGAATTCGCTGTATAACTTCTAGCACAAGGGGCATCTCCAGCTCTGATTGCAGGATCTGTTTAAATTGATCCAGCTCCTCTCGGGTCAGTGTCTCGTCGACAATAAAGTCACACTTCACAACCAGTACACCGGCATGTTTAATTTCGACATTTTCAATCTGCACCCGCTTACCGGCTACGCTGTACTCTGTATGCTCCAACACCGAGAGGATTCTAGAGTCAAACGCCATGGTGGTAAACGACAGGTAGAGGGGTATGGCAACAATCAACGAGACTAGCAACCCATAGGCCAAACCCTTTTTGGCGCGTTTGACGGGGGAAAATCCCATCACCAAAAAAGTCAGTGATGCGGCAAAAATAATCCCCACCAGGTTGGTGATAAACAGCAGAAAGGCTGGGTAGAATATATCCATATTCATCCAACCAAGGCCGATACCTGCCGTGGCGAGTGGGGGCACCAACGCAACGGCAATCGACACACCGGCCAATGAGCCGACGATTTTATCATTATTTTGAGCATACGCTGCCGCGATGCCGGATATGAGCGCTACGATCAGATCCAAAAGTGTGGGGCTGAGCCTGGCGGAAATTTCATCGGTTAAATTATCAAGCGGCAGTAAAAAGGCGATAGCCGCCGCGCTGAACAGCGCAATCAGTACGCCGATGAGCACCGTTCTTATCGAACTAAACAGCAGGCTTTGGTCACTGCGAAGTACCCCCATGGAGGTGGATACAATCGGCTGCATGAGAGGCGCCAGCAACATCGCGCCAATCACCACCGAGGCGCTGTTCAAAAACAGCCCAACGGTGGCCAATACGGTGCTCAAAAACATCAATATCAGATAGGTTGACTCTGTTTTTCCCTGTTTTCTCAGGTCGGCAAACAGATCTTTATAGCGCTCTTCGCTAGCATGGGTAAAAAATGGTAATCCTTTTTGTGCATAGCCGACCTCTTCCGTGGTCACGGGGAGGCCAGATAGTTTAAGTGTCTCCTTATCGGAGGTGTCATTTTTAATTTCGGCCCAAAACGCCTCACTGGCAATAAATTGAACCGCCTGTTTTTTTACGCCGAATTCAACCGGAGTTTGGGCGACTTTCTCACCATCGACCGTCACTTCAAGCGGCTGGGCACTCTCTATGTTAAGCGACTCACTTTTAATAAACCCCACTGAACTGGGAAGGCGGGTACTTTTTGTTTTTTTGAGAATAGAGACGTAAAGGTAGTAGAGGTAATCTGCGGTAGAGGCGGGAGAGAGTAAAAGCGCGGAAAGCTTGCCATCATTAACCGATAAAAAACTCTGGACCAGTGAAGACGCACCGGTGTGATTATCATGCTCAATGATGACAATACCCGTTGCCGAAGTGTTGATCTCTTGGCCTTTGGCGGTGGTTAATTTGATTTTATTCTGTTTGAGAGACTTCAGCTTTTTCAAAGCCTCCAGCAACCGTTTGTATCGCGCCAGAAAGGCGGTTTCCTGGTACACATCGCTGCTATCAGTCAGGGGTGGCGCATCACCAATCACCGCACCCCATAAAACGATTTCACCATTTGCGTAAAGCAGGTCTAGCGGCTTCGGCTCACCCTCCAGTGCTATTTTTAGAGACTCTTCTCTATTTTTGGGGATTTCAAAAGTCGAGCGCAGTGTGTTTTGGTTTTTTTGCGCCAACAGCGCCACGCTAAAACCGCACTCACAGGCTTTTTTCAGTATCTGTTTAATCTCATCGATACGACCACAAATAATCACACGGTCAGCGGTAGTGGCCAACTCATGCGTTATGAACGCCTCAATAGAGACCGATTTAAAGTGCCGGGCGTATTGGCTCTCAACAAGCTCCTGCGCAATATCTTCGCACTGTTGGCCATAAACAAAATAGACATTCCCACTCGCTTCACTCATAAATAATCTCTTTTCAAGCACTGCGAGCAAGTATACACGCTCAAGGTTTCAAACCGAATATCACCGCACTATCCGGCCCTGTATTTAAGTGAGAAGGGTAATATATCGCCACTCCCCTGTTTTGTTTCATCAATTTCGCTTAGGGAGAAGAGCACTCTACTCAAGGCCCCAGGTGTGGATATTTGATGGTGCAGCATGGGAAGTGCTGCGCAGTGTGAGGGGTTCCAGGAGAGTGTCAGGCTGCGCCCCCTGTTATGCAATATTATTCTGCCTGACTCACCACTCAAGCCTGTGGTGCAGCTAATCATATTGGATGCGGGTTGGCCGTGTTCAACACACCCATCAAGGGCGAAAAACTCAGCTTTTGGCCCACCGTTACGGCTCTCCACAACCAGCTCTTTTTGCCAACCACTCATCAGGGTAAGGGCATGAAACCGCACAACAGCGTGCTGGTGTGACCAGTTTTTCAGGCTGAACTGGACGTTAACCGATTGCTCAGCGGCATCGATCATTATCGACTTTATAATCTCGCCATAGGGTGTGTTATGTGTTGCGGTAACCTTTAGCTGTGTGGGCAGCCGCTCAATCACCGGCTCTGCCCACTCCAGGTCGGTCACTCTGCGGTGCTCTTTGGGAAGCTCAATCACCACACACGCACTATAGAAGTCTGCCGCCAACCCAATAGAGTCAAAATAGCCCTGGCTCAAAGTCCCTGCTACCGGCTCAAAGTTATGTTTTTCAAACGCGAGGGATTCGATACTTAGGCCACGGCGCAGATTGAGCGTTAACTGCACAAAGCGGTGGCTGATGGTGAGGTAGATACCCTCGTCGTCAGGCTCTATTTTAAAAACTGAACCTGCGGATGGCATAGCACTTCCCGGCTTATCCGCCGGCCCGCTCTCTTTTTGCAGAGAGATATTCAGCCGCTGGCAAAACTGCTCTAACTCGGTGAGATTATGCTGCCAGCGTTCATCACCAATGTGTGTACGCAGATCGCTTGCCCAAAATTCACATAAGCGGCGTTGGTACTGTGGGTTATCAAGGGTTCGAATCGCCTGATAGATGCGATGACAGAGGGTGTTTAGCCAAAGATCATTTCGCCCGGTGACCGCCCAACGGCTAATATTATATTTTGCCTGTTTTTTTACTGGGATGGGTTGCTGCACCGAAGTGAGGCAAATCGGCTTATCGTGTTGATCCATCTTGCATTGCAACGCAATCGCCTGCGAGGGCAAAGACCACTGTGCCTGATCAAGCGAGCAGAACAGCGCCGCAATGCGACTCCACTCACTCTCCTGATGTGTGACAGACTCTTCATTGAAGCGAGCAGGCCGAAAGTCAAAAACCTCAGCATCATTACTATACAGCGGAAGTGGCATTCCACTCTGTGCGGCACGTTTTGAGAAGTAGTTGAGATAGTCCTGACGAGAGATGTCGCCATGGGCATAGCGCTGGAGCTTTTGAAACAGTGTAGTGTCCGACCACAAGACCGGAAGTTGTGCACCATCACAGCCCTGTGCATGGCTTGAAGGCAAGCCGCACCCATCGCTCATACCGAGCGCCAGCATCACATTATCCCGATCCATTACAATGCCCTGATAACCGGCATCGGCATACAGCTCCACCATACCCGAGGAGTAAGCCATCTCATTAACCATCGCTAATGCGGGCGTGACACCCAGCAGTTGCTGGTAGCCCGCTACACCCATCTGCTGATTCCACTGATTAACCGGATAAGGCACCAAAGGACCAATGATCTGCGCATATCCACTGCCAATCAGTTCGCACTGGCCACTGCTGAGTAGTGTTCTGAATCGCGCCACCCACGCAGCATCAATCGACTCTATGCAGTGGAGTGTCCAGGCGGTCATCTCGATTCCCAGCGGTAACTGCTGGTGCTCTATCAGGTCGAGCAATGGGGTGTAGCAGCGCTCAATGACCACTTTTCGCTGGGCTATGGAGATAGATGAAAAAGCGAGATTCAGATGGAAAATGACGTATACCGGGGTCATTTATCGAGCCTCTAAGTAAGTGAAGGCGATTCCTGCCCCTGTGAAAATGCCTCGATTTGAGGCAAAATCTAAACACGCTGAATAGTTACAAATAGTCATGACTTATTCAGAGGCTCCCGACACACCTTACTGAGCAATATTTGAAGATGGGAAGCCAATTTGGATACTCCGCTCTCTCGCCCCATCAAACGCTGTGCATGGTGGCGATAGTGCTCGAGCCGCTCTGGACTCCCCACCAGCCGTTGTAAACTATGAACAGCCTCATCGGGTGAGCGGGTGACTGTTGCCACATCTGCTTTTATCAGTGCCGCCATCTCTTGCGGCTTTTCCCCCACCCCTAGAACCACCGTGGGCACCCCCCGCTGAAGCAGCTCAAACAAGCTGACACCGTAAACACAAAGTGCGTAGTGGCAACTCGCCATAAGCGACAGCAGCTCCGCTGGGTTTTCCAGCACCTGCCATTGGTGGTGTGACCCAGCGGAGAGGTTGGGCTGCGGGGCAAAAGGCCCTTTAATCCAGATGATCTCCATCGATTCCGTGAGTTGTTCATCAAGCAGTGCTGGCCACTGCTCTCCCAATGCACCCGAATCACTTCCCCCCGTCATCACCAACAGTCGTTTTCCGGGTTGGCAAGGAGTGGTTTCTGCCACATTGGGCAGCAAGTAGTGATCCCAGCCATATGAGATTTTTGCTGGATCTGTTTTTTGACTTATCTCCGGGGAGAGGTAGAAGGATGGCACGTGGATATATTCCAAGTGCGCGGCAAATTCAAACAGCCCATCAATCGCCACTCGTACCGTTTTATCGCCTAACGAGTGCAACATTTTGGAAAAATCAGCCGCGTTATCAATCAGCGCCAAATCAAATATCACTACATCAACTGGGTGGGTTTCGTGCCATTTGGTAATTTTTTCGGGTAGTGACTCATCCCAGCCAAGGGTTGTTTTTGATAGCAGCTGGGTAGCGGATGATTCAACCTTTTCACCCTGCACCAGCAGGGTAACGGCGGCGGCCTGCTGCTCTTGCAGGCAACGCACCACCACACCACTGCGTGTTAAATGACCCAACCCTACCTGCTCACCACACTGGGTTACCACCAGCACCCGCAGCGGAGGCTGATCTGGGGAGCGCTGCTGCACTTCGCTATTTATCGCTGCCAGCCCGCTATCCTCGGTAAGCTGCCCAATCACCCAAGGGAGGGAGACGATACTTTCTGGCTCATTTTCGGCATACCAGCGCCGATAGAGTTCACTCATAAACTGGTAATCCGCCACGGTATCCACCGAGATGCGCTGCTTTATGCGAGAGAAAACAGCCAGATCCTCCACATAAATTTGCTTCAGTTCGGCTACAAAAGAGGCGACAACCAAGCCCACATGTTCGCACAACTGCGCCGTTGTCGACTCGCTGACAATACGCTGCCAAACCTGGCGTGTGTAGGGGTAAAACCCCTCATGAACCGTTGTCCCCCCTAATCTTGCGGGGTGCAGGGCCACGTACTCCGCCGCTGGATTTTGTTGCAGTGCTGAGATCATTTTAGAGAGAGTTGATGGCTCAATCAGCGGCGAGTCACCACAACAGAAGACGACAATATCGGCACCATATGCCTGCACAACGGCATCCACACGGCCCACCACATCATCTATATTTCCGCGGTAAGCAAAGGCCTGTTTATCGGCCTTTTTGGCCCACTCAAGCAGCGGCTGGTTATACTCATCTGCGGTGGTCGCCAGCACCACCTCATCAATTTCCGGCAACTGCGCCAGACGCTGAAAAATGCGCGCTATCAGTGGTTCACCCGCCAATGCCAGCAGCTGCTTTCCCGGCAGGCGGCTGGAGTTTAGTCGGGCTGCAATCACCGCTAATACCCGCGCCATCACGCCACCTCGAAGGTAACTGTCTCGACCACCTGCTGAGCTCTGGCCACCGCTTCAGCACGGCTAGCGCCCTGGGTGATCACATAGCCCGCTCGCTGCGTATGGTCAGTCATTTCACCCACATCATCACCAGGGGAGACGAAGAAACCCAGGCGATAAACCCACGGCAGTGCTTCCACCTGCTCAATATTATGAATAGCACGCAAGCGGCCCGGCGGTGGGAAAAAGTAACGAATCGCCATGCCGCCATACCGGCTAGGCTGATACTCGTCCAGCGAGAGCGCCTCTCCCAGCGCCAGCTTGATGGCTGCACCCACCATGTCGACACCGGTGGCAACCGGTATCTGATCACTGGACATCCAGCCACCCGAGAGTCGGGCAGCAATTTCAATCACTTTTGGCCCTTGCGGTGTGAGCACCATGTCACCCTTGGCGATGCCGTTTTTGATACCCATGGCGCGGGCCGCCTGCTCCGCCAGCTCGACCACTTGACGACGCTGCTCAACCGTGAGCGTTGAAGGCTGGTGTCCGCCATTTTCAATAATATAGGGAGAAAATCTCTCCAGGTGCTCATAGTTTCGGTCAATAAACCCTGGGGTGACAGCACAGCCATTGACCAGAATGGATTCGGTGGAGATTTGCGGGCCGGGCTGAAATTTCTCCACCATCACTCGCCCTGAAGGTGACTCGGATTTGGCTTGTTGAAACGCCCCATTCAAATCACCCACACCCTGAAGTTGCAAGACCCCTCGCGCCCCCCGACTATCCACGGGTTTGATCACCAGATCAGGGCCGTGTTCCACCATTAGTGTTACAAGGTGCTGCGCTGACTTCACCTCGCAAAACCAGGGAATCGCAATCCCCTGCGCTGCAAAAAGCCGCTTCATCGCCAGTTTGTCGGCAGCCAGTTGTGCGGTTTCAATTGAAAGACCCGGCAAGCCCAGCGATTCGGCCACCCGCGCCACGGTAAGCGGCACATCGGCGGCCATGCAGATGACCCCTTCAATCGCCCGTCTATTTTGGTGGTATTCGGTCGCAGCGGCGATCGTCTCGGCGACATCATAAGTGCTGGCAAGCAGATGATCATGGGCGTAAGCAAACCCAGGGGCCTGCGGATTATAATCACTCACCACTACATGGTGCCCCATTGAGATGGCATGTTGAATGCCCGGAACCGCCTCTACGCCGCCGCTGATAACCAATAAGGTTTTACCCATGGGCCGACCACATTTTATCCAGTGTCTGGCCTGCCAGCAGCATCGGGGTAATATCCTCTTCAATCGCTACCTGGCAATGCACCAGCACCGCCTGCGGGCTGTTTAATGCTTGCGGCAGTATGCTCTGCAATTGTGCCACCTCGGTAAGGGTGTAGCTCTCGATGCCAAATCCTTTGGCAATCTGCGCAAAATCAGGGTTCCATTTTTCACCCGTGGTGGGGTCACTCTGCCAGTTGAATTGCTGAAATTGCGATACCAGTCCCAGGCGGTGGTTATCCAAAACAATAATTTTCACTGGCAAGCGGTACGCTTGAATAGCCGCCAGCTCTTGAAGGTTCATCTGAAACGAGCCATCGCCCACAATACACAATACCAGCGCATCGGGGTTGGCCAGCTGGGCACCCACCGCCGAGGGCAGGTCATACCCCATGGCACCATGACCGCCAGAAGTTAATAGCCGCCGTTGCGGCACATCAAATGTAAAGTGACGCGCCACCCAGTGTTGGTGAGAGCCCACCCCTGTGGTACAAATCAACGCTCTGCCTGCGGTTATTTGATCCGCCGCCTCAATCACCTGCTGCGGCAGTAAACCCCGGCTTTGCATCGACTGAAATGCATGCTGCTGTTTCCATTTTTTGATCTGTTTCAGCCACGGCTGCCAATCCGGAAGCGTCATCTGCTCGAGCATCGGCAACAAAGCATTAAGCACCTGTTTGACATCACCCTGAATCAATTGATCATGACGAATACGGCTTTCACTCACCTCATCTCTGTCCAGATCAATACGTACAATGTGTGCCTTTTCAGCAAAGCGGTCGAACTGGTTGCCGGTCTGTCGCACATCCAACCGTGAACCGATCACCAGCAGAAGATCCGCCTGCTGAATCGCCACACCGGCTGATTGATGCCCCGTATGGCCATGAAAACCCAAATTCAACTCATCACTACTACAGATCGCCCCCACTCCCAATAGCGAGTGTGAGACCGGAATCCTCAGCTTCACCAGTCGGCGAAGCAGTGCCGTTGCGCCCGACTGCAACACGCCCTGCCCGGCAATAATCAGCGGACGTTGAGCATTTGCAAGCCCTTCACAGAGCAGGGAGAGGTCCCCATCAAAACAGGGTTGTAGGGTTTGCAGCGGGATAACACTCATTGGCGAGGAGAGCTCACTGCGTTGAACATCCATCGGCAGATCAATCACCACCGGACCTGGCCGCCCCTCAGTGGCTAGCACAAAAGCGTCCGCCATCACCTGCGCCAACTGCGCCGGTGTAGTGGGTTGAAATTGTGCTTTGGTGATGGTTTTTAGCAGTGCAGGGGTGTCCACCTCCTGAAAACCCCGCTGGCGAATCGGACGACCGGCAGATAAGTCACCACTACCGACTTGGCCGCTAATCAATACCAGTGGCGTTGAATCATAATAAGCATCCGCCACACAGGTCAGCACATTGGTCACCCCAGGGCCGGAGGTCACCATCACCACTTGTGGCTGTTGCGATAGACGTGCCGCCGCTAGGGCCGCATAGCCTGCCCCCTGCTCATGACGGGCGCAAAATATTGCTAAACCCGCGCTTTGCGCTTCATCTAATATCGGCGCAATAGTGCCACCGGGGTAGACGTACAAACGAGAGCAGTGATATTCAATCAAGCTCTCAACAATAAACTGTGCACCTGTGGTCACGTTTTTTCTCTTATTTTTATGGTGAAATCTCACCCCTTTTTATAAAAAGGGGAGGCTAAATGGGTCAGTCATTACTTTTTGATAGCTTTGCACAGATCACCTCAACCACCCTAAGGGAGCATTTTGCGAAGGCTAATAGCGCTGTGTTCGATCATAGAGCGTTACCACCCGGAGTGGATCAACCCCTCGTGAGGCCAATAATTTCACTACACTCTCCTGACCGCCATAAGTTGAAACCACAATGGGAAACTCACCCTCAAGCCACTCTGCTTCGGGCACTTGGGCAGGCGCCAACACTGGAATACCGTGGTATGTTTGCCCCTGTTTTAGCGGGTCACTATCCACTATCACAAACTCAGCACCCGCTTTAAACAGCCCGCTTAATAACGCCATATATTCGGTGTGCTGCCCTACCCCCCAGATCATCATTCGCGGCGTTGCAGCGAGTGCCGCAATCCGCTGCTCTACCGAGGCTATATTATCACGCCATACCGATAGATAGGCATTCGCTGCAGACAGCGAGGTTTCATCTTTTACCACCTCGAGGGTACTCAATGGTTTTGGCTCAGCCACCACCCGCCAACCATTGTAGCCGCTCATCGCCTCGACATGTGTCAGCTGCCAGCCACTGGCTGACAACATATTCTCAAGCGATACTTTACTGAAATGGGTCAGATGCTGAATGGTAAAAAAACCGACAATATCCCGATCCTGCTCCATCACCGCCCGCTCCACAACGGGAACCTCCACCACCAATAACGCCCCTGTTTTAGCCAGCTGGCGCAACTGCTTCAAAAAACCGGCAGGGTTGGCCAGATGCTCCAACACATGAAACAGGGTGACCACATCTGTCTGTGGCAGATCAGCCAAGCCATCAAAGTCACACACTGCAAAAGTAATATCTGGCGCACTTTTTTCCGCCGCTTCGAGTGCAAGCGCATCCACATCCAATCCAAAACGCTGCATTGTTTGTGGCAGCGCTTTTAACAGATCGCCACCACCACAACCGACATCCAGCAATGAATGCGCCTGGGGGAAGTGCCGGGCGATCCACTCAACCTGCTCCACAATACGCGCCGCCGTATGCCCATAACTCAAACCCGCTTTAGCAAATAACTGTTGGAATCCGCTGGGGGTATAACAGGGGTTGGTATACAACAAACCACAGCAAGTACACGCCACAATACGGTGATCTGCCCGGTTAAGCCCCTGTTGATCGGTAAAAAACTGAAAGTCGTCCAGTGAAAAGAGAGCAGCACTATTCTCAGCAAGATCGGAACCCGTCCCACAAGATGGACAAGCACGATACTGCTGCAACGACAGAGCAGCCTCTTGGCGTGGTAGACGTTTCATTGGCTGCCAGGGTAACTTCGCCACAACGGTTTCCAATTTACAGATCCCTTCTTCGTAGTTTTATGGTTGAGACCTTAGCACGCATGGATGCCGTGACAATAGCAAATTAAAGCCGCAAAACGAACCTCATTCCGCCTAAACAACCGACGCTAACAGCCGAATCATATTGAGTGGGACGACAACCACAAAATTAAGGGGATAATGCGTTATTATTGAGTTATAATTCCGTTAAAGATGTTTAATATATCTGCCGATATGTCGCTGTGTAGTTAAACCACCCACACACAAAAAGAAAAATAATGAAATATACCAATATCTTATTGTTACTCATTGGATTCACACTACCTCTAACCAGCCATGCCTTTAGACCTGACCAAGGGGATGGCTGGGGGCCAACTGCAGCCTCAAATATAGAGAGCGTTCGTAACACACGTCACAACCTCACCGTTGAATACGCCTCTTGGCGTGCTTTTATGAACCCCTATTTCAATAATTACGGTGAAGTCTGCGTTTACTGCCATACCCCACACAGTGCCAACAGCTCGGTTCAAGGCGCACCGCTGTGGAATCGATCAGTATCGACCGCCGACTATACACTCTACTCACAGGGAAACCTGCCAATCTCAGGGCCAGGTCCTAACTCGATAACTTGTCTCTCCTGCCACGATGGCACCATCGCCATTGATGCCATCATCAACATGCCCGGTCGTGGCGGATACGATCCCACGCACCAGATGAATGAGGCGTTCCTTGACTCCTGGGCTGGTGATATTCAGCATCAAACCATGATTCAATGCACCCAATGCCACTTTAAAGGCAACGGCTGGAGCATCCCCGATTTAGGCCTGTATACCGTTGGCCCTGACCTCTCAAACGATCACCCTATTGGCGTTGTCTTCCCTACCGCAGGCGACTTCGCAGTGCCCGCAGGGATGACAGCGAACGGAATGCAATTCTTTGACCGGGATGGTGATAACAGAGCGGACCCCAACGAGATTCGACTCTACGACTCGGGAGAAGGACATGAGGTGGAGTGTGCCAGCTGTCATGACCCACACGGGGTGATGGACCCCAATGGCGGCACCACCTTCATCGCCAGCTTTTTGCGGGTAAGCAATGAAAACAGTGCGCTCTGTTTCACCTGTCATGCTAACTAACCCACTCGCGCTTTTGCTCGCTGCCAATACCCTTCGAGGGTAGCAAGCGGTAACTCAGACATTTCGAGTTTTTGTTCAGCAAGCTGCGACTCCAGATCGCGGAAACGCCTCTCAAACTTCTGATTGGCGTTGCGCATCAACTGCTCTGGGTCGGCGTTGGATTTACGCGCCAAGTTGACACAGGCAAACAGCAAATCACCCATCTCTTCGTGCAGTTTTGCTTGATTATCCGCCTTACCCAGCTCTTCTTGAACCTCATCCAACTCTTCATAGATCTTATGGATCACCTGCTGACTATTTTCCCAATCAAAACCAGCCCTCGCTACTTTTTTCTGTATTTTGTTGGCCAGCGTCATGGCAGGCAGCGCACGGGTGAGGCCATCCAGTATACTTTTTGGCTCGCTACGAACACCCTCTTGTGCTTTGATAGCATCCCAGCGACGTTGAATGCTTTGATGGTCGCTCTCGCCGCTAAACTGCTGGTCAAAGACATGGGGGTGTCGCCTGATCATCTTTTCACAGATAGCAGCGGCAACATCACTAAACTCAAACAGGCCTTGCTCTTTGGCGAGTTGACTATAAAAAATCACCTGAAAAAGCAGGTCACCCAGCTCACCCTTAAGCTCCTCATAATCGGCCTGCTCAATGGCGTAAGCCACTTCATACGCCTCTTCAAGGGTGTGCGGAACGATAGTTTCGAAAGTTTGCTCAAGATCCCATGGACAACCACCCTTTGGATCACGTAGTTGTGCCATGATTTTTTGCAGGCGGATTATTTCATTCATTATCTAAACACGCTGAGTAGTTACTATTGGAGTAGGGGCATTATCAGCGGCAGATTAGAGAAAATCAAAAAGGCTTTGGCGCTGCACCAGAGAAAAGGATTGCTGTGAGGCTTCAAGTGCTTGAAGCTGCATCTGGAAGTTGGTAATTGCCTCAACCATATCAACATCCTCCAGCCGTGAAATATTCACCGTGCCCTGATAAATAAGATTATCGTTAACTGTTTTTTGTTGCTCGATAGCGTTCAGGCGACTACCCGCTTGACTGCGCAATACGCCGATATTTTCCATCGCATTATCCAGGCCGCTAAAGGCTCTGTTGACCTCATTATGGCGGTAAGCTGAAGCGGCCGAGTCATCACCTGTTGATTGAAAGATATCCACCAGTGTTTGCAATGAAGAGAAGATATCACTCTGGCCGCTAGGCTCCACGGTGAAGGTGTCTCCCACATTGGGCTCACCCGCAATAGAGACATTAATGCCGGCAAAGCTCAAACTATCACCATTTGAGAAGGTGTTCGGCCCGGCAACCAGTGCCGATGAACTATCATACACTTCATAGGTGGACGGGCTGGCTGCTGTAAATTGAATGGTGTAGGTATCATTTACAAAGCCTGCGACTTCATTACCCAGATCAATAATACCGCTACCGGTGTTTGTTGCACTCCCGGATGCAGCGATTACACCATTACCGGTCGGTATTTTCATGAAAACATCTTTGCCGCTATCGTTCACCGCCACCATTCGGTTGGCACCTATTTTCAGCTCACGAACACCTTCATCTCCCTGATAGCTCATGACATTGCCGTTCTCCACAAAAGGGATCGTGCTGGATTTATTGCCTGAAAACATATAATCACCATTCACATCGGTGCTATTTGCAAGAGCGATCAAACTATCTCGTAAGCCTTCGATCTCTTTAGCGATAATGGCTCGGTCACCTTGGTTGGTAGTATCGCTCCTGCCCTGCAAGGTCAGATCCCGTACACGCTGAAGAATGTTATTGATGTCACCGTAAACTGACTCTTGGTAACCGGCCTGGCCCTCTGCCGCCGTGGCATTAAGCTGATACTGTTCCATCTGTTGTCGAGCTTCTCGCAGCTGAAAAATGGCAGAAGAGGCGGCGGGGTCATCTGCCGCGCTCAAAAGGCGCTTGCCCGTGGTCATCTGCTGTTGAGCACGATCAAGCTCGCGCTGGCTATCCATCATGGTTCTCATGCTATTTTGAAAAATCATGCTGGTAGAAAGTCGAACCGTCATAGGATTACCCCTCCATTATCGCACTGCATTCAGTAGCGTCTCAAAGACCGTATTTGAGGTGCTTAACACTTTTGCCGCCGCCGCATACGCCTGCTGAAAGCGCATCAGGTTGGCGGCCTCTTCATCCAAGTTAACCCCGGATAGAGAGGCCCTTTGCATCTTAGCCTGCTGCAACATCACCTCTTGCGCCTCACGGGTCTGGTTTGATCTTGCAGCGGCTACACCAATATCAGAGACCAGAGTTGAGTAACTCCCCTGCAACGTTTCGCTGCCATTAACCAGTACATTGGTGTTTTGAATTTCTGCCAGTGCCGAAATATTGCTATTGTCACCGGAGGCACCAAAGTTACTTGCAACCGTAAACGTATCACCCACCGCAGGTGCGCCGTTTAATGTAAGCTGCCAGCCATTATAAGCAACAGTATCACCACTGCTATAGGCGACGTTAGATGCCAGTGCGGTACCGGTTGTGTTATCAAACACATCAAACTGGTTACTACCGGTAAAGGTGATGGTCACATCATTCAGAAGTGCCGGATTAGAGACACCCACAACATTAAGGCCACTTGAGACACCATCACCCTGGTTATTCCACCGGCTCTCTGTTGCTACAGCCGCTGCGGCGGCAATATCTTTGCCCTCGGTAATGTTGGTGGAGATCTGTTCAGCTGCACCACCGGTCGGTCGAATGTAGAAGCTATCCCCTGCCACCGCGCCTGCCGACACATTCAATTCAAAACCGAATCCAGTATCGTAGACACCCGTTCCTGGCAGGGTGGAGCGTGCTCCGGTTACGGTGTCGCGCAGCGTGTAGTTTGTACCATCAAATGTGAGTTCATAGTCAGACGTGGTTAATTGGGAGACATCGGTAATGGTTGCTGTGGTAGTCGCACTACCACTGTTCAGGCTGCTAACCATAACCTCTGCCGACGGGGTGTTAAAAAAGCTGTTATTAATATCCCCGTCCAGATCCATCCCCTGAGCATGTTGGGCATTAAAACTATCCGCAAGCCCCATGGCCATCCGTCCCATGGTATTTTCTGACTGAGTGATCAGATCATCACGCACCTGTATCAGGCCACCAATTTTTCCACCGTTGAGGGCACTGGTAATATCAAAAACAGCGCCATTGCCATTATCAAAAGCAACGCCCAACTCTCTGGCATCGTAGCGGTCACCTTGCACAACCAGATTATTGGCTTTGCTATCCAACACCAGCGGCTGACCTTTGCCGATAAAAATATCCATTGAGCCATTCGCTTTTATCCGCGAGGTAACATTCGCCAGTTCGGACATTTTCCCCACCAGAAGATCCCGTTTATCCATCAGGTCATTGGGTGGGAATGAGCCATTTACACCCCCGGCCAGGGCAATTTTATCATTGAGTTCAGCAACCGTTTTCGCGTAGCCATTTAGCTCGCCAACCGCAATTTTTATTCCTCCGTTAATCTGTTCTCTATAAGAGTCGAGCTGAGTGGAGAGCATTCCAAAGCGGCTCGCCAGCTCTTCTCCCTCTGCCACCATCACTTCTCGAGCAGCCAGAGAGGTGGGTGTGGATGCTACGGTTTGAGCCGAGCCAAAGAAGTTTTGCAGGCTACTTCCCAGGCTGGCGCTACTTTCCGCCAGCAGGGAGTCCAGCTGTACCGCATAATCATTAATGGTATCTTGGTAATTATAGGTACTTGCGTAGCTGTTGACGCGACCTTCAACAATATTATCGAACTGCCTGCGCACGGAGGCAACGGCGACACCGTTGCCGATACTATTGGTACCCACCCGCGTTGGCTCACGGGTTGCAAACTCGGTGGTCTGGCGTGTATAGCCTTCGGTAGCGGCATTGGATATATTCTGTGAGGTAGTATGTAGCGCACGCTGAAAAGCCATCAACCCTGAAATTGCTGTACCAAAAACATCACCCGAACCCGCCATATTGCCCCCTGAATTACTCAACCACAATAATCTGTTACCGCTACCCGTATCACCCTATCGTCCATTAGGGGAGGAACCTTTACACCCTAGGAGGCTATCGGACTTAGGGTGAATCGACTGCGGAAAAGCCATTCTGGCCCATTTCTCCGGTCCTTTTCGTTGAATATGCCCAATATTCACCTCAAGCGATCAAAAAAATGGACTCAACATGGCTTTCCCTCGCTACGATCACCTCAGTCCGACAGCCTCCTGATATGTATTAACTCGCAACTCATTATTCCAGAAGTCTTTTTTTATGGAATAATGATTGTCTAATACCATCGGACTTTATGTATTTACTCGCCAACAATCCATATTATGGATAATTAAGCTGGTGGCGAGTTAATACATAAAGTCTAGCCCTCAGTCAGTAGCGCTCGCCCCATGATGGCTTTTATTTTATTGGCATATTCAGGGTCAGTGGCATAGCCGCCTTGGTGCAAGGCATCAATATAACCCTCTGCATTAGCCGCCTTCGCGACGGCCTCACCATAACGTGGGGAGTTGAGTACAAAATCAGCATAATCCTGAAAGCTCTCTGCATATGAGCCATAGGATCTAAAAGTAGCCCGCTGCTGCACCGGCATGCCACCTTCATACTCGAGGGTTGACACCGTTACCCTTGGCCCCGACCAGCGGTGATCTGCCTTGATATTAAAAAGATTATAGCTGCTCTCACCCTCACTACTCGCTATTATTCGCTTTCCCCAACCGGTCTCCAGCGCCGCCTGAGAGAGCAACACTTTTGGCGCAACGCCCAATTGATCGGCAGCCTGTTGCGCCAGTGGCCACAAGCTCTCTACAAACTGTTGCGGAGTTGCAAAATGCTCAACCGATTTGCGCGCCTCAACTGCAGGGGGAGGTACTGAAGTGGCGGGCGTTAGCCTCTGAATAGGGAGTGAGTCAAGGCTAAAAGGAGAAGCTGTTTCAGCCGCCTCTGCTGATGAACTAGCCAATGCGCTTTGGCTCAACTGACGAACGATGGTATCGGCCAGACCAATTCCACCCTGGGATGATAAGCTCATCGAGAGCTCTTTATCGTACATTTCCAAGTAGGTGTTTTGAGCGTTGGAGTCAAACAGCTGATCACCCATACTGGCATCACGCATCGATTTAACCATCATCCCCAGGAATATCGATTCAAACTGTTCTGCAACGGTACGCAATGCACCTTGGGCATCATCCCTTGCCTGGCTGCGCAACCGGGTTAACGACTGAAAATCAGTATAGCTTTGGGGTTGTTGGATCGGTGCATTCATTTGCGGTGCCTGCTATATCACTACCAGCTCAGCATGTAAGGCACCCGCCTCTTTAAGCGCCTCCAGAATGGCCACCAGATCACCCGGCGCAGTGCCCACATTATTAACGGCGCGCACCAGCTCATCGAGACTGACACCGGGGTTAAAGACAAACATCCGATTCCCTTCCGACTTGACCTCAATATTAGTGGTGCTCACCACCACCGTTTCACCGCCTGAAAAAGGTTCAGGCTGAGAGACCGCAGGTCGCTCCATGATGGTTACCGTGAGTGATCCGTGACTCACCGCAGCAACATCCACTTTAACATTATTGCCAATAACGACCGTGCCGGTTCTGGAGTTTATAACTACCCGTGCCGGCGCTTGAGCAACTTTAACCTCCAGATTTTCAAGGATCGAGAGAAATGCGACCCGCTGGTTCTGCTCAAGCGGGGCAACCACTTGAATCGAAGCGGCATCGGTGGCGACTGCCATCCCCTCACCCAAAAATGTGTTAATCGCGGTGGCGACATTATTGGCTGTCGTGAAATCTGCCCGATGCAGATTCAAATCAAGAAAGCGACTCCCACCCATCTTCATCGGTACACCACGCTCAATGGAAGCACCATTTGGAATGCGCCCAACGCTGGGCACATTAACCGAGAGACGCGAACCGTCGCCGCCCGAAACACCAAAACCACCCACCACCAGACTACCTTGGGCAATCGCGTATATCTCACCATCCACTCCCATTAGCGGTGTCATGATCAATGCCCCACCACGCAGGCTGGTAGAGTTACCAATTGAGGCAACAGTGACATCAATATTCTGGCCCGGCTTTGCAAAAGGCGGCAGGCTGGCACTGACAGAGACAGCCGCTACATTTTTCAACTGAGGGTTAATATTGGCCGGCAGTGAGACACCAAACTTAGAGAGCATGCTCTTGACACTTTGCACGGTAAAAGGTGTTTGGCTGGTTTGATCACCGGTACCATCAAGCCCCACCACAATGCCATAGCCGATTAACTGGTTCGAGCGCACCCCCGCCACTGTGGCGATATCTTTAATGCGCTCCGCCTGGGCAATCCCCATAACGAACAGACTGCTTAAGACAACCAACAGATTCAAAAATCGCTTCATCTCAAGGCTCCAACGTCATTCAAAGTGGCCACCAAGGGCTCTGCAATATGCGACTCAACCACCCCATCTCATTGGCGTTACCAATAGCACCCTGGCCGCCGTAAACAATTTGAGCATTAGCAACCTGGGTGGAAGAGACCATATTTGAGGCATCAATATCCCGTGGACGAATAATACCCGAGAGGCGAACATACTCATCGCCCTGATTAATACTGATCAGCTTTTCACCACGCACCACCAGGTAGCCGTTGGAGAGCACTTCAGCAACGGTCACCGCAATGGTGCCGGTCAAACTATTGCTCTGCTGAGTATCGCCACTCCCGGTAAAATCGTTCTCTGATGACAGGTTGGTATTCAACAGCGGTATACCGCCCATCGTCGGGGAACGCCCCAATAACAGGCCAACCGAAGCATCAGCTGAAGATGATTTATTGGTCGAGCTACTGGCACGACTACTGGCATTGGTGCGTTCACTCAACCGCACCAGAATAATGTCGCCAACCTGACGTGCTTTTTCATCCTCAAACAGTGCCAGCCCTTGATGACTGCGAAAAATAGAGCCGCTATTGTTGGGCAGAGGTTTCTCCATGGCAGGATAGGTGATGGCGAATTCAGGATGATTACGTGCCTTGGTTGCGTTAGATGCGCAACCCGCCAACAAGAGCAGTGCGAGCAGTACGATAATCAATCTCATAGCGCCACCCCATTAAACGTTGTTAGTGATGAACTGCAGCATCTGATCGGCGGTGGTAATGGCTTTAGTGTTCATCTCATAGGCACGTTGCGCCTCAATCATTCCCACCAGTTCTTCAACCACATTGACGTTAGACGACTCCAGAGAACCCTGTAACAGTGAGCCCAGGCCATTCGCATCCGGGTTACCGGTCTGAGCCGCGCCGCTGGCACTGGTCTGCACATAGAGGTTTTCACCCTTTGCTTGCAGGCCGGTTGGATTCACGAAGTCAGCCAGCTGAATCGAACCGATCTGTGTACTGGCCGTCGTACCCTGCTGCTGGACTGAAACAGTACCGTCACGTCCGATGCTGATGGTCTGTGCATCTGCCGGCACATTGATGGCCGGTGTAAGCGGATAACCGTTGGAGGTGACAATCTGCCCCTCGGCATTCAGACGAAAAGAACCATCGCGGCTATACGCCGTTGAGCCATCCGGCATACCAATCTGGAAATAACCGCGACCGGTGACGGCGATATCCAGATCAACATTGGTCTGAATGATATTGCCCTGAGTATGCAATTTTTCTGTTGCCACAGTGCGCACACCAGTACCATAAGAGAGGCCCGATGGCAGTGTGGTGTCTTGAGAGGTTTGCGCCCCGACCTGGCGCACATTTTGATACAGCAGGTCTTCAAAAACCGCTCGGTTGCGCTTAAAGCCCGTGGTTCCCACGTTGGCCAGATTATTGGAGATGACGGTCAGGCGATTCTGCTGCGCTTCCAGCCCTGTTTTTGATACCCAAAGTGCAGAGTTCATACATTACCTCGCTTATTCATACTTGTGGCGAATACCGACTCCATGATTATAGACGCATCATTTGAGTGGTAATTTCAGCTGCTCTATCCGCTGTTTTCATCATCTTCACCTGCATCTCATAACGGCGAGAGAGGTCGATCATCTGAACCAACGACTCAACCGCACTGACGTTACTGGTCTCCAACGCTCCCGAAATAATTCTTACATTGGGGTCGGGATTAGCGACTACTCCATTTTTTGCATGAATCAGGCCATCTTTTCCTTTGGTGAGCTCTTCCAACGGTAGGTTCACCAGTTTGATACGATCCACCACCGCTAAAGCGGCAGCATCCTGCCCTACCGGCAAAATACTCAGCGTACCGTCCGAGGCGATTTCAATTTGCTCGAAGGGCGGCAGATTGATTGGACCACCATCCCCCAGCACCTGAAGCCCGCTATGGGTTACCAAAAAACCGGCCTCATCCACCTTAAGGTTACCTGCCCGTGTAAATGCCTCAGCACCGGTTTGAGGGTCTGTTTGAACCGCTAACCAGCCATCGCCATTAATCGCAACATCCAGTTGTCGACCCGTAGTTTCCAGCATTCCCGTTTGGGATTTAAAGGCAGGATTTTCGGTCATCGCATAAGCACGGCTGGCATATCCGTCACCAAAAACTGGCTGGCTACGCTGCTGAAAATAGTCTGCCCGAAAGCCGTGGGTCGATACGTTTGCCAGATTATTGCTGTTAACAGTCTGCGCCAACATGGTCTGTTTAGCGCCTGACATGGAGATATAGAGCATACGATCCATAACAAATTCCTAATTAACGCATATTAATAATGGTCTGGGTAACGGTGTTAGCGGTGGAGATAACCTGAGCATTTGCCTGGTAGTTACGCTGCGCAATAATCAGGCTAACCAGTTGCTCGGCAATATCTACATTGGACGACTCCAGCGTACCCGCTGAAATAGAGCCATAATCACCATTCAACGCCTCACCATTAATCGCATTACCCGATTCATAGGTCTCTACCCAGTTGCTATCACCCGCCTGGCGCAACCCGGTCGGATTATTGACCGAAGCCAACGCTACTTTTCCGAGAGTGTCAGATACACCGTTGGTGTAACGGGCGTAGATCACCCCCGCATCATCAATATCGATACCGCTCAAGCGCCCCGTCCCGTAACCGTTTTGGGTCAAGTCGTTGGTCGAAAAAGGGGATCCATATTGAGTGCTGTCGCTTAAATCCATAGAGAGTGATAATGGATTGGCATTTGGACCCGGCAGTGTCAGACTCTGAAAAGCGATCACATTGGGCTCCGTGGCCAGACTTGGAGTAACGGATGAAAGCTGCCCCGCACTATCAAAAGTCACTAATGCAGGGTCCCCCGCAGTCAAACCAGCAGGCACCACCTCGTTACCATTAACATAGGTGTAGCTCTCCCAAGTGTTAGCCGACTCGGGTATTACTTTTCTAAAATAGACCGTTGCGGTGTGAGTGTTACCCAAGCTATCGTAAACGGTGGATGCGGTGGCATTGTGATAACTCGCCTGATCCGTGGGGTTAAACGGTATGACTGCAGGATCATAAGCCGTCTCATTCACTGGCAAGTTAAATTGAGCGTTAATTCTATCGGTTGCCGCAGGCATACCGATATCAGCATTTATTCTAATTGGCTGCGGATCTTCAAGGTTATATGAGCTGGTGGCCGTGTTGTAATTGTACGCCAAGAGCGCTTGATTGCTGCTATTGACCATGGTGCTGGTACGATCCAAGTGAAACGCCCCGGCACGTGTCAGATAAGTATCGCCATTCGGATCCTCCACCTGAAAGAAGCCCTGACCATTAATCATTAAATCGAGGTTTTTTCCGGTATATGAGGCATCCCCCTGGGAAAACTCTTGGGTAATATCAGCCAGCCTGACGCCACTACCCGGCGTAGTATCGGTCATCCCTTGATAAGCAATCGCATAAACATCAACGAACTCGGCGCGTGACTCTTTATAGCCAATTGTCTCTGCATTAGCGATATTATTACCGGTTACAGCCAAATCAGCAGATGCTGCATTCAAACCACTCAAAGCTATACTAAAAGGCATAATTTTATCCCCGTTTATTGATGAATTTGCAGCACATCGGCCATGCGCCAACTGCCCAAACCATCCAAATTTAATGCAATACCCTGACTACCACTACCGATAGTAACGCTCTCAACGGTGGCGTTCGCCATGGTGGGTAACTGCTCCGTGACACCGCTGCTATACCAAGCGGTTGACTTTATTTCATACTGCCCATCCGGCAACACATTGCCCTCGGCATCCTTACCATCCCAACTAAATGAGGAGATCCCCCCCGAAAGCGCACCCAAATCAAGCGTGCGAACCAGGCTTCCCGATTCGTTATAAATCTTCACATCCACGCGTTCTGCGGCATCAGCAAGCCCTACCGCACCGCTCAGATTGCCATTTCTCAAGCTCGATGTATCGGAGGGCACCACCACATTACGCCCCACCATGCTGGAGGCTTGTAGCGCCTGACTCGATTGCAGGGTATTGGCCATACTGTCAAATGAGACCTGCAAATCTGCGATACCACCCGCCGCTTCAATTTGGGCCAGTTGAGTCAGAAACTCACCATTATCCATTGGCTCCAACGGATCCTGATTCTCAATCTGTGCCAGCATTAAGGTCAGAAACTCATCTGATTTAGAGGGGGCCTCTTCACTTTTTGGTGTGGCACCCAGCCCTAAACTCTCCAGGTATGCGCTACTGCTTGTTATGTTTTCCATCATCCCCTCCTACTTAGGCACTACCCAGCCGCAATGTCTTCATCATCAACTGTTTAGAAGTGTTGATAATCTGCACATTGGTCTCATATGAACGAGAAGCGGACATCATGTTAGCCATCTCTTCAACAACGTTTACATTCGGGTAGTAGACATACCCGCGCTCATCTGCCATCGGGTGATCAGGGCTGTATTGCTGCCTGAGCGGCGCGCTACTCTCCACAACCCCCTTCACTTCAACCCCCACACCGTATCGCCCCATCTGCTCACTCATGGCAGCTGCAAAAACCGGGTGGCGGGCACGGTAAGTTTGATCGACACTGCTGCTGACAGTGTCAGCATTCGATATATTGCTCGCCGTAGTATTCAGTCGCACCATCTGCGCACTCATACCCGAACCGGCAATATCAAAAATATTAAACAGACTCATTCAATTACTCCCCACGAATCACTTTAACCAACCCCTTCAACTTCTTATCCAAAAAGGTCAGGCTTACCTGTTGCTCCATCGCATTTTGTGTAAACTTCGCTTTCTCTTTATGTAGATCGACAGTATTGCCATCAATCGAAGGCTGCATTGGCGTGCTGTACATCATCTCAAAACTGGCACGTCCACCCGCCGTTGCAAAATGTCCGGGCTGTGTCACCTGTAGTCGAATCGAACCTTGACTGGCCGATTGAGCACTTGCCAACGCCTGCTTAAAATCGAAGTCACGCGCCTTATAACCTGGGGTATCTGCATTGGCGATATTTGCTGCCAAAATTTCAGTACGCTGAGAACGCAGCTTGACCGCATTTTCATGCAACCCCAAAACGCGATCCAAACTAATTCCCATCAATCTACTCCTGGATTTAACAAGCTGTCATACAACAGAGCAATCAATATGCCAAAAATGAAAAATCGAGATATACAGGGCGTTACGAAGTTGAAACCAGGTTACTGGATGGCAAAAGCGGCAAAGATTCGCCCCTGGAGGGGCTTAAAAAATAGAGGACCAGACAAACCAGAAACCCTAATCCCCAGATAGAAGCGCGAGATGATGCGTAAGCGTTTGGTTTCACAGTGAAACCTAAATCCTGCAAGTAAGAATACCGCAAATCACCCCCCCAAAAAGTGATCACTTATTGGCCTGAGGGTGGTGGATTATCACCCACCCTCAAGCTAAAGAAGCAGAATAACGCCCTCGTTGTTCT